>JAEYSJ010000102.1 GCA_023434855.1 Bacillota bacterium
TTATAGGACCACTTTGTCAAAAGGAGGAGATTCACGATAAACTGGTTGCCATTGGACCGATCTTCAGCTGTTTCTTTAACCCGTCAGATTTATCTTCAACTGCGGGAAGCAATTCTGGCAGGACGCCTCCAGTCAGGGGAACGAATTTCTTCTACCAGAGAACTAGCCAGTTGTCTCAATGTCTCACGAAACGTTGTTGTCGACGCTTTTGAGCAGTTGCAGGCGGAAGGCTACATTATTGGCAGGCACGGTTCAGGAGCCTATGTGGAAGAACGCCTCCACCTCGCCGGACCGGTTATTTCACCACCTTACCCTACCCCACCTGCCCCCCCTGAGAAAGAAGAAAAATCCCCTGTTGTTGATTTTCGTTCAGGAATACCTTGTCTGGATGTATTTCCTCACCGGAAATGGGGTCGCATTCTTAAGGAAGTATGCGATTCTACCCATCCATACCAATGGAGCTATGGTGCGCCTGAAGGTATCCCGGAATTACGCCAGGCACTTGTGGACTATTTGCGTCAAAACCGAAACCTGGTCTGTCGACCGGAACAAGTAATAATCACCGCCGGGGCGGTTCAGGCCCTTTCCATTGCCGCCCGCGCCCTCCTGTCTTCACCCGCATCTGTTGTAATAGAGGACCCGGCCAATAAGGATGTGGCCAGAATCTTTTCCCTGGCCGGAGGCACTATTATCCCCAATGCTGTTGACCGGCACGGTTTATTGACAGAACGTCTGCCGCAAAATGCGAACCCGGCATTCATCTTTGTTACGCCCTCCCACCAATTTCCCATCGGCGGTCATCTGCCAGTCCAGCGCCGGGTGGAATTGGTCCAGTACAGCCGGCATACCGGGAGTTTTATCATTGAAGACGATTATGACAGCGAGTTTCGCTATCAGGGATTTCCTATCAGTTCCCTGCAAGGACTGGCCCCTGATCGTGTCATATACGTCGGCTCATTCAGCAAAAGCCTGTTTCCCGCGCTTCGGCTCGGCTGTCTGGTTGTTCCCGATTCACTTGTCGATAAATGCCGCGATATCAAACACCTGGCAGATATGCAATGCCCTGCTTTGGAACAGTTCGCCATGACCCGCTTTCTCTGTGAAGGCCATTTTGCCCGCCACATCGCCCGGATGAGGAAAATCTATAAAGCAAAACGCGACCTCCTTCTGAAAGAATTGAGGTCACGTTTTACACAAATTGAATATTTAGGGGAATCAACAGGAATGCACTTAGTCGTCCGTTTCCCAGGCAAAATCTTTGATCAGCCGTTTCTAGATACCTGCAGGAAAAACGGTGTGATTGTCTATCCGGTTGAGGAACATGCCCGCGTAAAAGGCAACTACCGCGATCACGTCATTCTCGGCTATGGTCATCTTAATCCTGCACTTATTTCTGAGGGAGTAGATCGTCTGGCAGCACTACTCCTATGAAAAAACACAGATAATATGATGACACCCTTTTAATGAAAATAACGCCTAAACATAGTCTAGGCGAAACAAAAGAGTTATGGGGTTGATATTGCCTCTATTTAACCGGATACGAGAGCCGACTTCTATAACGTGGTTTATCAGGCATTTGTTAGAGATAAACCCTTTAGAAAAACCTTTCTATACATTCATCACACACCCATCCTATCTTTTGTTTTTTCACCCATCCATGTTTTCTTATTTCTTTATCAGCGGGAAGTATCGTTATTAATTTACATTTACCACATCTTTCACATGTATATACAGTTCCCTTTTTTATTGATGGAAACAGAATATTAACGTGTTGATTATTGTTCTTCATAGATTGACTCCTAACAAGATTTTTATTTAAGACTCTTTTACTAAAATAGTCCAAACCGTTTCTTCCTGTAAAATGGCTTTACATCTTGTGTAGCATTCTTAGCCCAGTCATCCATTGCTAGCATGTCAAGAAACATTCCATTTAGATATGGCATTGCTGCATCGGCAATGCCTTTAAATATTTCTTCCCGCCTTCCGGCAAAATCAACTACTATTAAATAGCTTTTTTCATTATCTCGTACCATAAGTCTTAAATACGCTTTATTAATAGCTTTTTGTGTTTTCATATATTCTTTAATAGCTTCTATCATTTTAGCCGGGTATTCTTTAGGCTCACCCAACAAAACTTCAGTATCCTTTTTCACTGTAAATTGCTCAACTGATGCAGCTTTGGGATTGTTTTTTCTATATTTATATTCTTCAATCATCTGTTTATTGTCTTCATTTATTTGCAGCGGGATTCCATTGCAATTAATAACTATACCCGCCATTTTTTCCGCAAGCGTTAACAAATCATCGTAAGTTGCGATATTACCTTGCCATAGTTTTTTATCATATATTTTTTCAAATTCTGCCCAATCGGTAAATGCCGGCAGCCATGATGCATCATTCTTATCCAGTATTTTTGCAAAATTAATTGTAGCTCCTTTTTTTATCGTAATTTTGCCCTGTTCATCAGGAGCGGCAGGCTCTTCCTGGTTTAACTGCATTGGCAATAAATAGGTTGCATTTAGTACTTCTGCTATCATATCATCCTGCAGCTGATTCAACATGCGATCTTTTCCTTCAGAATTGTCCTGAGAGTATAGCCTTTGGAAAAATCTGATTATTGCATACTGTAACTTAGGATTTGTCACAGGAATATTAATCATCGGTGTATTAGCATAATCGGGTGGTGCTAGTATATCATCCCTGTTCATTTCTATACTGTAATGCCCATTGTCGACTAATATTTTTTCAATGCCTGTTCTATGCAGGTCAGTGAAGGTTTTCATTATTTCTTCTGTTCTTATCTTCTTGATTTCAAGTATTATTTGTTGTTGGGCAAAATAATCGGCGGCGGTGTTTGCATACTCTTCTTTGGAAAAAATCCATGCTCCGCCTTCATTATCTATATAGGGATAATCGGTATTTTTCTCATAAGCAATAAACAGTTCCTCAGCTTCTTTTATTTTAATAGTAAGTACATTTAAACACATTGCAATTTTTTTGTCCAAGGCAAATGTTTTTGTTTCTTTAACATGCTGTGCAGAAGCAATCAAAAATATAATTTCTTGAATCTCCAATTTCTTTAACTCTTCTGTCGATATTTCTTCTTGAAATATAAATAATCTTCCTAATTCATCTTTTCTCTCATCATTCATTTTGACATCTCCCATTCGTAATTATTTATAATACAAAATAACAAAAGGCAGGATGTACAAATTATATCTGCTTGTTATATAGTCGATAATAAAAAAACGGTTTTGTTTCCCTTTCTCCGGAATTAAGAATCATTTTTGTATCTACATTAGTAAAACCACATTTTTCGATAACTCTTTGTGAAGACAGATTTTTCGGCTCAATGATAGCAATCAAATATTCAATTTCCGTATTTTCAAAAACCCATTCGGTTAGAGCTTTTATCGCTTCAGTGATATAACCTTGATTACAGAACTCTTTAGAAATATAATAGGCAACTTCGATTTCGTATTTTACTTCTTTTTTGGGACCTATCCCAACCATCCCGATTAATTTAGAATTTGTTTTGAGAGTTACTGCCAACATAACTCTAATATCAGAAGAATAAATATTTGAATAACACTGTTTAAACCATTTTATTAATTCTCTTAGACTTTCAACAGACAGTTTCCAGTCCGGCATCCATTGCAAAATATAATCCTGATTACATATTTTGTGAAGTTCAATTGCGTCTTTTTCCCTGAATTCTCTTAACATGAGTCGTTCTGTTTCAATATGAGCGTGCATGCCGATCTCCCTTCATAAAAAATTAATCTAAAATGGCAAAACAACATAAAAACCTTATTACTTCGAACGTATACAGATAAAAACTATTGTCAATTAAACCGTATAGCTATCACCATTGATGCGAGAACCAATATGATAACATATAAATTCCAAAGGGAACACCTACCATATAATTCCATACATTTTTGCAAACACCTTTAATTTTTGCATATTCGCATAGTTTAAAAAGTGACCCATATAATAAAAAAGTTCGCCTAAATCACGTTTAGGCGAACACACAATGTCTTATCCCATTGAAATGCTATTTCGAAAAAAGACTTTTCATCTCCTCATAAGAAGTAATAATTACCATATTATTATTTAAATCAGGCTGAACATTATTCTCCAATCCCAGGACTAAGTAGATAGAATTAGCCGGCTTTAAACTATTTAATTTCTCTAACCCAAAAAATAGCTTCGGTGTATCAATGATATAAGCATCATAACCGCCAAATTCTATTTTTGCATAAACATCCTCAGCCTTTTGAATTCTGTCAAAGACCGAAAACCCCACCGGAAGATTCTTATTCTGTAATATGTTTTTTATGTAGTGGTCTGCTGATGCCTCCCCGTCAAAAAACAAAACTTTCTTTCCACTCGCAGCAAGCTTAATGCCAAGCTCCAATGCTTTTTTTGTTTTACCGGAACCTATATTACCTATAATTAATTTCACATTCTACTCCCCCTATTATGATATCTGATAATGATGTACGAAGAAAACCTATTTCGGTATTTTTTGCTGTCTTTTAAGTCTTAGCAAGGTCAATTTAAATTTCTTTATATTGGAACTATTCTGCATTTTTTGCTAAATTCCTTCGCAATCAATATGAAAAATGTCGATTTTTAAAATTTTATGTTCGCTGTGTTCGCTCGCCCGCCAGCCCTTTTCAGTCTGTGTAAAGTAAACTTTGTATGTACTAAGCAGCAGCCGAAGAATGAAAAAACGTCACTCCAATTTGGAATGACGTTTTTTATATAACGTTATTTAGTGACTATGATTACTCTTATTTGTCAAGTGCCACAAAAGGTCCGGTAGGGCTGATCTGATGGCTCAGGCGGTGCGGAATAATCAACTTGTTCGGGAGTGTGGGCGTAGGGAGTTGAAAGAACAGCGAGGAAGCGGTTCAGCTTACTGTAATCTTCTTGTTCCACTGCGGCTTTCAGTACGGCTTCAACATGGTGGTTGCGGGGAATTAGCGCAGGATTGCTGCTGCGCATCAGCTGCTGTGACAAGTCTTTCGTCTCCTGTTGTCTGCCTAGTCTTGCCTTCCATCGCTCATACCACTGGGTAAATTCCGCGGTGCCAACAAAGGCCGTATCCTCCGGCTGATCAAACGTTAATGCCCGGAAAGTGTTGGTATAGTCTGCACAATACTTCTGCATCATATTGAGAATGTCTTCAATAAGGGATTCATCCTGCGGCTCTTCATTAAATATTCCCAGTTTCGCTCTCATTCCAGCCAGTAAATTATCGTGATACAACTTGGTAAAATCGGTAATTGCCTCCTCCGCCAGTTTGACAGCCTGCATTTTGTCGGCATGCAGCAGCGGCAACAGGGTTTCCGCAAACCGTGCGAGATTCCACCCGGCAATATACGGTTGATTGCCATAGGCATAACGGCCGCGAATGTCAATGGAACTGAATACTGTTGCCGGGTCATAGGCATCCATAAAAGCACAGGGACCATAATCAATGGTTTCGCCACTAAGGGCCATATTGTCGGTATTCATCACCCCATGGATAAAGCCAACCAGCTGCCATTTGGCAATCAGTACGGCCTGGCGCTTGCTCACTACCCGCAGCAGCGAAAGATAGCGGCTCTCATCAGCTTCAACATCCGGAAAATGGCGTTGTATTGTATAGTCGGCCAAAACCCGGAGATCCTCGGCCGAACCCCACTCTGCAGCGTATTGAAAAGTACCGACCCGCAGGTGACTGGCAGCCACGCGGGTCAAAATTGCACCATATTGCTTGGTTTCCCTGATTACTGACTCGCCCGTCGTCACCACCGCCAGACTGCGGGTGGTAGGAATACCAAGGGCATGCATTGCTTCGCTGATTATATATTCGCGCAGCATCGGTCCAAGGGCGGCTCGTCCATCGCCCCTACGGGAGTATGGTGTTTTACCTGAACCCTTGAGCTGAATATCAAACCGTTCACCTAAGGGGGTAATCTGTTCACCAAGCAGCAGAGCCCGTCCATCCCCTAACATCGTAAAATGCCCAAATTGATGTCCGGCGTAAGCTTGAGCCAGCGGCAAAGCGCCTGCGGGAATCTGATTGCCGGCAAGCACCGCTACACCATCTTTGCCTTGCAATGCCTGGATAGCAAGCCCCAGGGATGATGCTAAAGGATAATTAAATATGATCAGCTTCGGCAAGCGTACCGGGGTTGGATTAAGTCTGCTGAAAAATAATTTAGGGAGACGGGCGTAGCTGTTGTCGAGATTCCATCCCGTTTCTGTTATTGCTTTTTCCTCTATCATCATAACTCCTTTTCTCCCTTCAAAATTATAGTCTTTATATTTTTACCCTAATAAATAGGCAGGTTATCTTTAATATCTGCTTTTTAACCAACGCAAGGCAGCCTTTTTTAGTGTCTGCTTCCGCTATTTTATTATGCCCTTTTCAAAATCAGAAACGTAACATGAAAACAAATATTGACTTCTATTACCCCCTATATTCTTATGTGTAATTCCTTTGAGCAATAAAACCTTTCAGGTTTTATATATAGACGTCCGGACAAGTTCCACCAATAGAAAATGCTGCAGGAAATCCGCAGCATTTTCTATTAGAAATAATATTGATTTTTCGCTGGTAACACCATAAACACCTGGCACCAGTATGTATCTAAAGATCAATTCCCTCTTATTCCACCTGAGTGGAAAGAAAAATGGGCAGCGTCATCTGGGATATTTGATCCTGTAGTTCTTCGATTTTGTCTAAGTGATCATCTTCGTCTTGAAGAATAGCCTCCAGTATTTCCCGGGTGGCAAAATCATTCACTTCACCGGCCAGTTTAATTGCCGCATTATACGACTCGATAGCGAAGATTTCCTTTTGCCCATCATATTCGAGCTGTTTTGGCACATCACTGCCGATGTTGACCGGGTTGGGCTTGGACACAATCGGTATGCCCTCAAGAAAGAGGATCCGGGCGATAAGCTTTTCAGCATGCTTCATCTCACTGATAGCCCGTTTTTCGAACCGGTCATGAAGTCTGTCATAGCCCCAGTTGGCACACATTTCAGAATGCACAATATACTGGTTTACCACACTCAACTCATGGGCCAAAAGGGCATTTAATGTTTCAATCAGTTGAGAGTTTCCCTTCATATAACCAACCTCCTTATAATTTCACTTCCCTACTAAATATTATTATATAAGAGGTATTCAGCATCCTGCTTAATTATTCATAAATTAGTTCAATTTTTATAAAAAAATGAACCGCAAAGCCTGCCAAAAAAGACTTTGCGGTAAATGGATTGTTATGTTATAAACATCTGCTTTTGGACAGACTCTTGAATTGAAATCAATTCTAAAATACTATTGGCGTAATTCCGCCAACGGGGGCGTTACCTGCGCCAAATTTACCATTCTGGTCGGAAACGGAATTATTATTCCTTCCTGCTGGAAACGGGCATGAATTCTCTTAATAAATTCATGGCGGATGAGGTGTTGATCTGTTACAGTCTTTACCCGCAAAATAACATTGAAGTCGATGCTGGACTCGGCGAAACCGGAATACCGGATGAAGGGCTGAAAACTGTGAACGCCTCCCTCCGTTTCCTGGAGAATTTCTTTTGCAACAGCAACCGTAACTTTTTCCACATGCTCCAGATCACTGTCATAACTGACTCCTATGGGGATAGCGATGGAACATTCGGCAAATGGCTGTGCATAATTGGTGATTGTGGTTGAAGCAAATTTTTGGTTAGGTATCACTACCATGTTCTCCGTGGATGTTTTAATTGTGGTATTGCGCCAGTTCATGTCCACAACATGGCCCTCTTCACCTGTCGACAGTTTAACGAAGTCACCGATCTTGATTTGTTTGGCCACCAGGATATTAATGCCGGAAAATAAATTTGCCAGAGTGTCCTGCAGCGCCAAAGCCACTGCCAGACCGCCAACGCCCAAAGCAGTGAGCAACGGAGAGATCGCGACCCCGAAAGATTCAAGTAAAAACAATATACCGATAGCATAAACGGACAGGTCAATTGTTGTGGCTAAAATCGAGGTGGAAGCGAAAGCGCCGGATGTTTTTTCGAACTTTTGCTTAAGATAGCCGGAAGACAGACGCGCGATCAAAAGGGTCACGGACAGAATGACAAGGGAGTGGAAAACCTTTTGCAGAAACAGCAGCGCCCGCGGGGGAATTGTCAGGATTTCCATAACAGCGTAGAGACCAATCAAAATGCCCAACAATGTAGGTATTCCCCTAAAGGTTTGTTGCAGTAGGGAATAAGAAATGGTGGTTTTTCTGGCAACTATTTTAAGCAGTTTATTGAATACCAGCTGGATTATGGCGATACATAACGTTAAACTAATGACATAAACCGCCAAACGTGTTTTAAAGCCGCCATTAATGATTTTGTCCCCTAATTCGGTAAGTATTTCAAACATAGATCCTCCACATATAAAATATATTTTGCTTTTCCCTCCGGATGGCACATTACATAATAAGTTATTTGGCATTAACCTATTACATTTGCTTGGAAACATGTTGTTCTGTTGTTCAAGTAAATTTTCGCTACTTATTCGCAAAAAACCTCCATGATTTTTTATATTTTCCCGTGGAAAAGTACCGACCCACGGACGAAAAAAAAGTTCGCCTAAACGCATCTAGGCAAACAAAACACACCTATAAAATTTCTCGTTTCTATGAACCCCAACTAAAGAGGGACATTACTCTGCCCGGTGCCGGAGTATTGAGTTTGCAGAAAGCGCCTTAATAGTTGCTGCCTGAGCCAAACTTAATAGCCTCATTATCCGGCACAGGGCGACTGATTATGTATCCCTGGAGAATATCACAATGACACTGCGCCAAATAATCAATTTGCTCTTTTGTTTCTACGCCCTCGGCAACTACAGACATTTCCATAGTATGAGCCATTTCCACAATATTTCTAATAATTGCTTTCTGATTTCCCTCTGTCAGAATCATATCAACGAAAGATTTGTCTATCTTTAAAGTCGTCACAGGCAAACGCTGCAGATATGTCAGCGACGAATAACCTGTACCAAAGTCATCAAGTGCCAAACGTACTCCCATCGCTCTCAATTCACTGAGCCTGCAAATGCTCTCGTTAATCGAGGCGATTAATGCATTCTCGGTAATTTCAAGCTCCAACTGGCGGGGTGCAATACCAGCACTCTTTAGTGCACTGCAGACACTACATACAAAGCCATCCTCACATAACTGGTGCGGCGATATATTGACCGAAACATAAATGTTTTCCCTTCCCTCATCGGCCAACCGCCGGGCAAACTGACAAGCCTCCCGCAGCACCCAGTTGCCGATTGGTTGAATAAGGCCGCTATGTTCTGCCAAAGGGATAAACCGCATCGGCGAAATGAATCCGTGCTCCTGGCTGTTCCAACGAAGCAAAGCTTCAAATCCTACAGTTGTACCGCCTACAACAGCTACCTGCGGCTGATAATGCACCAGAAGTTCCTTCCGTTCAATTGCATGGCACAGACTATTTGTCAATAGCATCTTTTCGTAAGCTTCTTCTTGCATTCGTGAATCATAGAACCGCCAGCAATTTTTACCGGCATTTTTAGCTGCATACATAGCATTATCGGCATTCTTAAAAATTTCCTCGGCGTTATCGCCGTCATCCGGATAGACAGCAACACCCGCGCTGGCTGAAAGATGAAAAACTTCACCAAATACTGCTGTTTCCTGGCAAAGCACGCCAATAATTCTATCAGCAATGCGGCCAATTTCTTGACGATCTTTTTGTCCTGGCAGAATGGCCAAAAACTCATCTCCGCTAATACGCCCCACAAAAGCATCCTTACCTGCCTCTTCTACGATGCGTTTTCCGGCTTCAACGATAATTCCATCGCCATAAGTATGCCCTAAGGTATCGTTAATAGTTTTAAGATCGTCCAAATCTACGAATAAAACAATGCCTGCCGATTCACCCCGGCGCGCTTTCTCAAGTTCTTCCTTCAACTTCTCATTTAAATACGCACGGTTGGATAATCCGGTTAGTGAGTCAATATAGGCCATGCCCCAAACTTCTTTCGTTTTTTGGCACAGTGCTTCCTCCATGGCTTTACGCTCAGTGATGTCCTGATTCGCACCGTAAGATTTAATAATCTTGCCGGTTTCATCCTTTATGATGTTTATCCGGACAATTACGTTACGCACCTCGCCGTCCCGCCGGATGATACGGTGTTCTATTTCATTGGTATAGTGGCGTTCTGTAGTTGAAAGTGATTTTTTCATTTCCTCAGCAACGATCCAGGCGTCATCCGGGTGCACAAACTCCCTGGCATACACCGCTGGAGCCATAAAGGCTCCTTCCCGCGCTACATTCGTGCCATAGATGGCATAAAACTCATCGTTGAATTCAAACAGTCCTGTCTCCATATTGTAGCTCCATGGCCCTAAATGTGCCAGTTCAGCTGCAAGAGAAAGTTTTTCGTTGCTGGCCCGGAGAGCTTCCTCCATAG
>JAEYSJ010000105.1 GCA_023434855.1 Bacillota bacterium
GCAAATCAGTAACGGATCGCCGGTCCCAAAACCTTGCAATAACGGATAAAGGCCGGGAGATCTATCGACGATTGTCAGAATCCTCCTCCCTTCAACTTGTTCATTTATTAGAACCAATTCCCCAAGGTGGCCAAAAGCAGCTGGTTGACCATATGATGGCAATACAAGCCATCTTATCAGGAAACAATACTTCTTCGATTACAATTCGCGAATCCAAGCCCGGTGATTGTGGCTACATCGCTTACCGTCACGGTGTGCTATACGCCCAAGAGCATGGCTTTGATCAGATATTTGAAAAGTACGTTTTACAAAGTCTCCTTACTTACCTGGAAAACCCGGCAGGCGGTAAACTTTTTGTAGCAGAGTACTGCGGCACTATTGTTGGTTTTATCGGTATCGTTACAACAGGAGATGACAGCGCCCAGCTTCGCTGGTTCTTAATCGAGCCCGGCTTCAGAGGAATAGGTGCTGGCCGTAAGCTGTTATCAGCAGCTATGGATTACTGCCACAGCCAGCAGTACAAGCATGTATTCCTGTGGACCTTCAAAGGCTTGGATGCTGCCTGTCACTTATATGAGCAATACGGCTTTACTCTTACAGAAGAAAAAGAAAACCATACCTGGAAAAAGCAATTACGGGAACAGCGCTGGGATATTACGTTCAGTAACAAATAAATATATTACAGCCTGCTATCCGCCGTACTTAAAATACCCTGCTCATTGCACTGAGCAGGGTATTTCTATGCTGATGAAATTTTATATTTTATTTTATAAACTTAACTTGCTTACAAATATCTTCCACAATTGCAGTCTTTTTCTCATTAAATACAGCCTTATTCTTTTCAAACAGGTTATTACCTTTGGTATCGATAGAAATAATCAGCGGACCAAAGTTCCTCACCCGTGAAACCCACAGCGATTCAGGCATGCCTAAATCCTGCCATTCTACTCTTTCAATTTCCTCTACTTCCGTTGCTGCCAATACAGCACAGCCGCCTGGAAAAACAGCATGAAGAGCTTTATCATTCTTACAGCCTTCCACAGTTTCCGGCCCCATACCGCCTTTGCCAATAATCAGCTTTACACCTGTTTGCTTAATAAATTCCTTCTCAAACTTTTCCATACGCATACTGGTAGTAGGCCCGATCGATACCATTTGCCATTTGCCGTTATCATCTTTAGCTACAATCGGCCCGGCGTGAAAAATAGCCAAGCCGTTCAGGTCAACCGGCAGTTCCCGTCCCAGTTCAATCAACCGGCGGTGAGCCACATCACGACAAGTAATCAGGTAACCGTCAAGGTAAACAACGTCACCAGCAGTAATATTTTCCAGATCCTCATTTTTAATTGGAGTTGTTAAAACCTTTTTCATAGTGATACCCCCTTGTGAGAGATAATTTCATATGACATATCTTCATTAATACGGATTGTGCCTCTTCTATGAGCCCAGCAGCCCGTGGATATAGCAACACTAATCGTAGACGGATGTCTGGCTGCCGATTCAATATGCACTCCTGTAACAGAGTTTTTACCTGATAAGCCTTGTGGTCCAAGGCCGATATCATTGAGCCCTTTCTCAATCAGCAGTTCCATCTGCGCACCTTGCGGATCATGATGACGAGAACCGATAGGCCGGAATAATGCTTTTTTCGAAAGAGTAGCTGCTACTTCAATCGATCCAGCTATGCCGATTCCCACCAGAATGGGCGGACAGGCATTAACGCCGTAAGAAGTCATTACATCAAAGACATATTTAACTACTCCTTCGTAGCCTTCACCCGGCATCAGTGTCTTGCCCTGACCGGGGAGACTGCAGCCGCCACCCGCCATATAAACTTCTATTTCAATGGATTTTGAATGAGGGATAATCTCCCAATTAACGATAGGAACACGTTCTCCTGTATTAGTACCAGTATTTTTTTCTTTAAATATCTCAACCGCATTATGGCGTAAAGGAGCAACCCTTGTTGCCTCCAACACAGCATTGCGCAGTATTTCCTGGACTTCAGACAACAGGGGAAACCCAGCACCGGCTTTAACAAAGTACTGAATTACGCCAGTGTCCTGACAACAGGGACGATCCAGCTGATCTGCTAATTCCTGGTTATCAAACATGGAATCATATACTACCTTCGCCAGATACGTTTCTTCCTGCGCTCTAAGCTCACGCAGCTTTGCCATTACATCATCTGGAAGCCGCTTGCCCATATAGCCAGTAAATTTAGTCATCGTTTCTGTCATTGACTGAATCATTTGTTCTTTATTCATATCAAATCCCCCTTATATTATCTCTCGCCTATGGTAATGAAGAGGCTGAAAGCACAGTTTAAAATGGCATTACGCCTGTAATGGAATGCATGAACAAGTAAATCAGCAACACAGGCCAAGTCCATAAAAAGAATAACTTCTGGTAGTCAACAAAGTTCATATTGGTCCGCTCACATAATAAATAGAGTGCCGGAATAACCGGGCTCGCCAGGCGAAAAGCCTGCCCAACCATGGAAGCTACCGCCGTCTGCTCAGTTGAAATTCCTAACTGACCGGCTACCGGAGCAATAATAGCAGCTATACCAAAGTAAAAAGCATCTTGCGGCAGGAAACATATTGCAGGGGCCGCAACAATCGCATATATAGGTGCCATATGGACTCCAATCGATTGTGGAATTATAGCGATAATACTTTTGGCAATTGCTGTTGACATCCCACTGCTGCCTAATATGCCGGTAAATGCCCCGGCAGCAAATGTTGCCAGTGACGGAATTAAGACATCGGAAGCACAACTTCTCACTAAATCCATTTGCTCCTCGATTCCATAGTTTACGGCAAGGGCAATTGCCGCTCCCACCATAAATAGAACGCCGCCATGAGCAACACCGCCAATTAACATGCCTACAATAATTACCGTCAACGCAAGATTGAAGAAAAAGTACTGAGGCCTCTTAAAATCCGGCTCAAAATTCTTTACAGATGAAACCATTTCCTCAATATGCTCCGGTGTAACCATATTTGCATTGGCTGGGTCGTATTTAAGTCTTGCTCTTTCCCGTTTACCAATTAGATAAGCAGCAAAGATAGTATATATTTCTGCAACCAGCATGCCAGGAAGAATTTTGGTGAATAAAGGACCCATTTCAATACCAAGAGCGGTAGCATTGGCCACCAGCGGGCCGCCCCATGGTAATTGATTAAAAATACCGATTGGCATGGTAATTAATATGGCGAGATAGGATAATTTCATCTCCATCCGTTTCCACAAGGGTAATAATGCGGAGGTGCACACAACAATTGTAGTTGTTGTATCGCCGTCAAGAGTAACCATACTGGCAACCATAACGGTTGCTAATGCTATTTTAAGCGGATCACCTTTAGCCTTCTTAATAAAAAATATACATAAGGGATCAAACAGGCCTGCCTTTAACATGACACCAAAGTACAATATGGCAAACAGTATTAAAACAAGACCCGATATAACGCCCATTTTCACTGCTTTTGTTTGCGGATTAACACTGTAAAAAAGCCCATTTTTAATCCAATCAAAAATTAACAGTAAGTCTTTATCCATAAGCAAACAGGCTGCGACACCGAAAACCACTGGAACAAGTATGAGCGCTGTAAACACTGTTAGTTTACGTTTCGTCAATAAAACCAAAAAAGCAATTATCATTGCATAGGCTAATATTGTTATCATTTTACGGCCCCCTCTTTTTTTAGAATATTCAATCATTTTACAGCCTTTTGAAAGTTTTCCAATTAATCAACGAGCTAATTTTTATCCACCTCTCTCCGTTATTAAAATCCGCAGATATCCAAAATAACTGTCCGAGTTATTCGCTGAAGGCAAACCAATCCCCACTTTCAAAACAGTGCACATTTTTAACGCCTCTTGACCCCATCTGTTCTCACCTGCTATACTTCCGTTAAAAGATGCGACTCAGGCAATTGGCAATACTGAAATTGCGCCGCCATTACCTGTAACTCAACTCTTTTTATAGTGTAATGGCTAATGGCGATAAAGAAAAATATATATTCACAATGATATAATCGATTTCTTCAATTCAGATAATTTGCACTGGAGGTAACATATATGGATCTACGGCAACTCGAATATTTCCAAATGGTCAGCAGGCTCTGCAGCGTCACAAGGGCAGCTGAGCAGCTCCATGTTTCTCAATCAACAGTTACATTAGCTATCCAGAAATTAGAAGACAGCTTAGATATTCAATTATTTGACCGCAGCCAAAAGCAGCTCTCCCTCACAACAGAGGGCCAAATATTTTTACAAAGTGTTTCGGACATTCTCAATCGACTGCAGGATGCAACTGCTGAAATAAAAAAATACCGCCAACTGCAAAAAGGCACTATTCGCTTTGGTGTACCGCCAATGATCGGCTCCTTTCTATTTCCGGAAATTCTGGCTGAGTTCACATCGCAATATCCTCAATTGCAGCTTTCTATCATTGAAGAAAGCTCCTCTGCTCTTTGCCAACTGCTTGAACGGGGTGAGCTTGATCTGGCGATTGTCAATCTGTATCAGCCTTCCCTTTTACTTGAGACGTTACCGATAACAACCGAAGAAATCGTTGCCTGCCTGCCGCTATCCCATCCTATGGCAAACAGTTCTATAATCAACATCCAGGACTTGCAGAATGAACCATTCATTTTATTCAAGGAAGGTGCTTACAATCGGCAGATTATTCTTGAAGAATGTAAACGGCATGGCTTTATGCCCAACATCCTACTGTCGTCCGACCAAATCGAAACAATAAAGGGGCTAGTCATAAAGGGAGTCGGTATCTCGTTTCTCATCCGGGCGGTGGCACGCCCAAATAATGATTTTACAGCCGTCCCACTTAGCTGCCCGCTCCACCTTCAATTCGGGCTGGCCTGGAAAAAAGACAAATATCTCTCTAAAGCAGCACAGGCATTCATTAAGTTTATAACGGAAATTATTTGTCCCCCCATTACAATCCAGTAATAAAAAAGCTCCGGCTGAATTATAGCAATTCAGCCGGAGCTTTATTCATTTAATAAGACTTATGCGCATAAAAATAGATAGATATTTTATAGGAACGGAGGGATAAAATGGGGACAATAGCATTGCAGTTAGAACGCTCAACGACTGGAGTAGTAGCAGCATCCGCCAGTGTTGTTTTTAATACCGTCTTATTTACAACAGGAAATATTAGTTATGCGCCCCTCACAGGCATTATCACAATAAATGAACCTGGCCGGTACGTCATTAATTGGTGGGCCGTCACACAAGCGGCTATTGCCTCGGCAGGCCCGGGCTTCGCCCTTTCTTCGTCACTGGGAGCCTCTATCCAGAGCAATTCACCCAATAAAA
>JAEYSJ010000107.1 GCA_023434855.1 Bacillota bacterium
ATTATAAGCTTTTTAACATGGCGATATGTTTGTAAAGGTAACATTTTTATTTCTGAACCGGAAACTCAAGGTAATGAATATTGACAAGAATGTCAAAATAAGTTAAGCTAGATTTGATGATTATCGAATTGTAATATGAATATTATGGGGTATAAAAATGGATACAAAAAAAATGGCAAAGGTATTCAAGGCGCTCTCTCATCCGAACAGATTGGAGTTATACTTAAAAATTGCCAAGGCTCATGAAGCCAGTTTTGAAACCGGATGTGAATGCTTTGTTACAGATATCATTGATTCTTTGAAGATTGGCGCTCCAACTATTTCACACCATATTAAAGAATTGACGAATGCTGATTTGATTAGCACCGAGAAGAGGGGAAAATTTTTAATATGTAAGGTGAATGAAGAACTAGTTGAAGAAGTTAGCCGGATTCTAGTCTTGCAGCATAAATAGTCTAAAGTTGTTTTTAAAAATTTGCCCAAAGATTCGACAGTTGTAGAAATGTTGAAATATTAAATAATGATCCGCATAAGGAGGTTTTAAAATGAAGACAGTGTTTATTACAGGTGCTTCTTCGGGAATTGGTAAGGAAACAGCTAAACTGTTTCAGTCAAAGGGATGGAACGTTATTGCTACAATGCGCAATCCCCAGGTGGAGAAAGAATTGATGAAATTAAAAAACATAAAAGTATTACAGTGCGATGTAACGGATCAAAATAGCATTAAAACTGCTGTAAATGAGGGCATAAAGGTTTTTGGCAATATAGATGTTCTGGTTAACAATGCCGGCATTTATACAACAAAACCGCTTGAAATGACCACGGAAAATGATATTGATCGTATCATTAATACGAACATAATAGGTACAATTCATATGACACAAATGATCCTTCCATATTTTCGAAGCCGGCAAGAGGGGATGATAATTAATATATCTTCTATTGCCGGGAGATCAACATTTCCATTTCAAAGTCTCTATCACGCAACTAAATGGGCTATTGAAGGGATGAGTGAAGGACTTCAGCATGAATTTAAAAAATTAAACATTAAGGTTAAAATCGTTGAACCGGGCATGGTAAAAACGAACTTGTATGATTCAATACGAAATCTTTCTCTTAATAGTTATCCAGCTGATTATAAAGATAGTTTTAAAAACTGGCTTGGCTACTTAATTGAGAGCTTCAACAAGGGATATGAGCCGGATGTCACTGCAAAGACCATTTATAAAGCTGCCACGGATCAAAAATCCGATCTTCGATATGCGTCAGGTTCTGACACAAAAATAGTGTTTTTATTAAGAAATATACTTCCATTCCCACTATTTAATCTAATCATACGAAAATTGAGCAGAATATGAACTTAAAAGACTACATTGACCGACCCCAGTTGGACAATGCTGTTTATATATTTGAAAGACCAGGTGACGGAAGTAGAGGGGATGAATAAGGACATTTGCTTAGCTGCAAATGTCCTTATTCGCCTTAGCGTGTTTTTACCCTAAAAAACCAGGATTTGCGCTGCCGGGACCCCAATGCTGCTTATGGACACGGCATCCGGGAAATGCCCCGTGAATTTTTCGAAGATCTTCACGAAGATCCTTTTTAAAAGTCTCTGTATCAACGCCAAGTTGATTGGCTATGTCGACCCATTTGTTGTTAATCTGTTTCATGGCCAATATATCGGTAACGGATTTTTTCTTGCGAATGTTCTTCGTCATCTGCCGGTAAAATCTTCACCAAGACAATCACCCCGTATCATTTTAATTGGGTCGGATCTTGATAGATAGCTTGTCCTGTGACATTGGTGTTTCTCTTGTATTGGCAAGATTATTAAAATAATTTGCATATATATTATAATTGCTAATTGTGCCAAGAGGATGTCAAAAAATAGAAGCTAGGGGATGGCGGTATTTTTTATTAAAAGAGTAATAGGTAGCGTTATATTCAGAATGAATTAATAAAGTATGCGTCGCCAGAGTGAAAAAAAAGGAAGACAGTTCCACCGTCCCCGCAACTCTGTGTTATCGTTAAAATCGAGCTGAGACTGCTATGCCTTCTGAGGATAGCCGGATTGGCTAAACCGCAGTGTTGTACCTGCAGGATATGTTATTCCGTTGACAGTCAATTGCTCAGCTATTGTTCCTCTAACAACTTCGCCATTAGGACCGAATATAATTTCGGTAACTACTTTAAATTTAACAAAACCAGCGTGATTATCCTTTGGCATGAAACTTTGCCAGCCGACAGGACGTAAATAAGTATCACTTCTAGGAAACCCTCTGAGTAAATTGCCATTATTATCAATTGCAAATGGGGTCTCATATTTTAATGTAATTTGTTGCGCCGAATTTTGCACCACATTTAAATCGGCATCTTCATTCAGCGTTCCGGAAATTACATAGCCATGTTCATCAAATGTCGTGACAGCGTCTCCTCCCTTTATTGAAATCCTACCATAGCTCACATATATGGAGTAGCCTGCTATTGTTGAATACCAACTATTGCGGCAATATAATTCCTTATTTAATTTTAGAACTCCGGAGATTACCTCTCCTCTTTCGTTCAATTCAACAGTAGTACCTTGTTTAAACGTGACAAACCCAACAACAGCCCCTTGAACAGGCAAATCGGTATCTTTGTCTAAAACCTTAGTTGTTGAGCAAAGCGCAATTGTCGGAATAAGCATGACCACCAGAAAAATAAACAATGTTCTTTTCATAATAAACCTCCCATCCATTTTCAGGGAATTTATGTGTTTAATTTACCATCATATTCCTTCAAAATCAATCATATTTGCAGAAAAGCCAGGGGGCCGGTGGAACTGTCTTGTTAAAGACTTGAATTACAGGGAATATAATAATCTAAAAAAATATTTCCATTTTAATCCGGTGTTGTGAAACGTGGACAATTATATAACTCCATACCATTGAGCATTATCGCATGAATAGCCCTCCCAAACGCAATTGAAATCCTTAGTATAATTTTACCATTTTTATTCTAATTTCTCATTAAAATTCTTTAATTGAAATAGTGCGTCACTTAGAAAAGGTTTTTTTTAGAAGTAGAACAAGTGATGTTGTTATTATAGATAAAGATCGAAAAAGCGTTTGTGGTGACATGGATAAACGATAATATCCGGTATATGCCGGATTTATTTTTTTTGACGTTACTTGACCTTAACATCCATGTCATACTTTATAATATAATCAAATAAATCCGATGCGAGAGGAGATCAAAGTGCTAATCATTGAGTTATCACGCCAGACAGGTGCAAGTGTGCGATCGATAAGATATTACGAAACCAAAAAATTGTTGAGTTCTAAGCGTTTAGACAATGGCTATCGCGATTATGATGATAATGCCATTGACAGAGTAAAAATAATTCAATTTTATTTAAATCTGGGACTCAATACCGATGAAATCATACAAATTATTGATTGTCCAACTTCTATACAAGATGACCGGCCGTTATGCAAACTTGCCTATGAGTTATATAAAGTAAAACTTGACGAAGTAAACAGCAAAATAGAAATTTTAAATTCAGTGCGCTTGCGATTACTAGAGAAGATAAAGGAGTTTGAGAAAGCTAATTTATGATTGAAGCTTTTTCAATTCATGTAAATTTTAGCAACAAGCATAGGAGGCAAGTTAATGATTATTGATAGCCATGCTCATGTTGTTCTTCCTCCTCAATTACAATTACAAATGATTGAGGAAGCAGGAATTGATTGTACGGTTCTTTTTCCTTCGTTTATTCATCCTGAAACCGCCACGAATATAGAGCTTTTCGAAAAAGAACTAAACACTTTGTATGACGTTTTGAATGGAATAGAAAATCCCCTTGATGAAAGATTGCTTTCTATTCAAGAAATGCTAAAGATAATTGCGGCGAATCCGAAAAAATATATTGGTTTCGGTTCTATTCCTTTTGGATTATCTTATGATGAAAACTTGGAGTGGATAAATACTCATATTCTGGCTAACGGGCTTCGCGGTATTGGAGAACTAACTCCGGGGTCTGGACAGATATCTTTATTGGAACCACTATTTCAGGCTTCAGCGGTATTAGGTAATCTTCCACTTTGGGTGCATACTTTCTTTCCTCTCAACTTCGAAGATATTAAAGCGTTATTAATTTTAGCAATGAAGTACTCTTCTGTCCCATTAATCCTTGGGCACCTTGGCGGAATGCACTGGTTAAAGACTCTAAAGGCAGTAAAAGATATACCGAATACCTATCTGGACCTTTCCGCAGCTTTTACTACGATTGCGCCTTCCTTTGCAATAAAAGAATATCCCGAACGTACTTTTTTTAGTTCAGACGCACCTTATAGCTCTCCATTGATAGCCAGAACCATTATAGAAAAACTGACTCCAGACCGGCAGATACTAGAACAAGTATTGGGTGGGAACATTGCAAGGCTGTTAAATCTATAATCACGGCGAAGAAGCAAGATATAGATAGGGTTCTTCTGTCTTGGATAAAAATTCCACAGTAAAAACTAAAATTTTCATCTAGGAAATAAATACAAACTTTCAGCGAGAAAAATAAGATAAATGTCTAAAGGGATTCAAAAGAAATGGGCGAAAATAAAAAATAATAGTCAGAAGAATAAAGTTGGACTTGTGCATTATCGCAAATGGCGGGAGTGACCTTTTTGAAAAATAGATCAAATGAGCAGAGTGCTTTCATTCTATTAATTTTGGTAGTATTTCTTTGGGGAATTAATTCTGTCTCAATTAAATATCTTACACATTTTTTTTCGCCTTTAGGCCTGGCACCGATTCGCTTAACCTTAGCAAGTGCTTTTTTGTTGCCGATTGTGCTTTATCAATATGGCTTTCAAAAAATACCGGCGACGGCCTGGATGCCTATAGCAGGTATTGCGGTATTTTGCATTTTTCTTCATCAAATTGCACTGACTGTGGGAATCAATGCGACTAGTGGCATTCATGCTGTTCTTATACTAGGGTTAAGTCCTTTGTTTACAACAATTTTGTCAGTTATATTTTTAAATGAATCCCTTACCCTTGCCAAAGGGCTTGGTATTGCTTTCGGGTTCAGTGGATTACTTCTCGTTGCAGCAGGCCAAGCTCAAACCGGAGCAAGCCTTTTAGGTGATGGAATCACGTGTATTGCAACACTTACCTTTGCCATTGGTTCGCTTTTTGTTAAAAAAGCTACATATTATGTTTCTCCCCTATTTGTTACTGCCTACAGCTTTGTGTTGGCTGCAATCGGTCTTAATGTAGTGGGATTAGTTACCAATTCAATTTGGGTTTATCCAGACAATATTGGATTTTTACCCATTGCCGTACTATTATTCTCAAGCTTCCTGAGTACTGCTGCTGGTGCCGTCTTATGGAATATAAGTATTCAAAAAGTAGGCGCATCTACGGCCTCTCTATTTCTGAATGCTTCCCCGATTATTGGTATTTTCGCTTCGGCCTTATTCCTTGGCGAAGAATTGCACTGGCGACATTTTTATGCGCTTATCCTTGTTATGACTGGCGTTAGTTTGGGAACCGGTATCCTTGAAATGCCAGTGCCAGCTTGGTTCAAAAGCCGAGCGTAGTTAATAATCCATATTTAACGTGTTTAGGAATTTTTTATACTAAACAAGGGCGAGGATTAAACATAACCAAGGTTCAATTTATAGGACTAGACAATAACATGGCAAAGCGCTTTGGCGTTGGTAATATGCTTAGCCCCTATTATTGCTTACCATTCAATAGCCACTGATTTTGAGCAATTGGGTACCTAAGAATGTGAGCGGAAGAGGCACTGTTCATTTTGGCCAAAATTATGACATTATACAAAAAATATTTGCCTATGTATATCTAAAGCAGGTTCGTTGTAGTAATAAACAACGAACCTATTTTGTTATATAATTGGAGAGAAGATTTCCAATGCGTGAGGTATAATAACATAAGCAAAGTAGCTGCCGGGAACATATCACTCAATTCATATTTTAAATCAATAAATTGGAAAGCGCTATCTTTTGCCTTTTTCCTAGTCTGTGTTTCCCTACTTTTAAGACCAACAGAGGTAGTACAAGGGAGTGGTGTCTCTATTTTTCTTACATTATATTTTCCTTTTAATGCAGACACAGTTTTTGAAGTCTGCAGAGGATATCAGTTCCCTGATAATTCCTTTTTTGAAAAAATGACGGACGGTTATTAGCAGCTATCTCCAAGAGGCTGCGGAAAGTGAATTAAAAGGTTCATAAGAGGCTAAAAATAGGAAGTCCTAGACCGATTCCCTGGTTATCTTGAAATCTGGTTTAGGGCATTCTTCATTTTCAATGATCAGGATTTTCTGTTCGATGTCAGTAATTAATTTTCAAAAAAATTTTATCCATACAGGGCTACGTACAATCTTAGAAGTATGTTCTTTTGCACGATTAAGCGGTTCGAGTTTAGCCACTATTGATGCGATTGTAGGTCTTTTGGTGGCAAACCATGTCGATACCGCATGGCCGAAATATCGTGTTTTTTGTCATTGTGCCATATGTGTTGTTCATGCTATACTCACATCATGAAAAGTTCGCTGACAGACACACCTGACGATCGTGCGGAATCGCGACTAGTATTTATGCTCGCTTACGATGGGGCTGAAATTGTTGATATAACCGGGCCGCTGGATGTCTTTGCCCTAGCAAATTTAATCCATATGCTTAGCGGTGACAAGGAACCGCTCTACCGAATTAAAGTAGCGGCTGAGACTAAAGATGCCATAATAGTTACCTCAGCCGGGATCAGACTTGTGGCTGACGATTCTTGGTCAGCAGCGTTTTCTGCGGATACGCTTCTTGTGGCCGGTAGTCCTAAGCCGGAGAAAGCACCAGATCAACTGGTGGAATGTCTTCGCCTGGCTATTCCCAGTGTAAGACGGGTCGGGTCGATTTGCACGGGCACTTTTATCCTTGCGCGAGCGGGACTGCTCGAAGGCAGGAGGGCGACAACACACTGGTACTGGTCAGAGCAATTACGCTGCCAGTATCCTCAGATAGAAGTTGAGGAAGATTCAATCTTTGTCAAGGACGGGCCAGTCTACACATCAGCTGGGATAACAGCGGGAATCGATCTTGCCTTGGCTCTGTTGGAGGAAGATTTCGGTAGAGCATTGGCTCTTAATGTGGCACGGATGATGGTGCTGTATTTTAAAAGGCCTGGAGGTCAGTCCCAGTTTAGCACTAGTCTCGTGCCTCAATTCCCGAAAGAAAGTTCCCTAGCTCCGACAATTCGGTGGATACGTGAAAACTATAAGTGCGACCTGCGCAATGAGGCGCTGGCCGAGCACGCGGTTATGAGTCTTCGTAATTTTGCCCGCGTTTTTAAAAGGGAAACCGGAACAACACCTGCTGATTTTGTCGAAAGAATTCGCCTTGAGGCGGCGGTTAGGCTCCTTGAAGAAACGGACCGGACTCTGGAAACCATCGCCCGGGAGTGTGGTTTTCAGTCCGGCGAGCACTTAAGGCTGACTTTTACGCGCCGCTTTGGGATAACCCCCGGTCAGTACCGTTACAGGTTCAGATCAGGTGGTAAATAATTTGCCCAAAGGAGGAACATTATGGATAATAGTGAAATTATGGAAAAGGTCGAGATTGCTGGTTTGAGGCCGGATATATTAGATGGTGAGCCGGTTGCACCGATGATACAGAAGACAATCGGAGTGTTGATCTTTCCTGGCTTTGAGATGCTCGATGTTTACGGTCCCATGGATATGTGGGCCAATTTGAATCTCGTTCCGGCAAAACTGTGGGGGGGTGCAGATAAGATAATCAGCTTCAGAATCGTCACCGTTGCTGCGAAAAAGGGCGAGATTCCAGCACATGGGGAGATGAAGACTGTGGCCGACTTCAGCTATGATGATGCCCCACAGTTGGACTATCTGGTAGTGCCGGGTGGATGGGGAGTAATTCCTCTTGTAAAGGACGAGCCAACCCTAAATTGGCTAAGGGCCCGGTCGCATGATGCCGAGATCGTAATGTCGGTCTGCAATGGAGCTTCTCTTTTGGCTGCTGCCGGAATTCTCGATGGACATCAAGCTACGACAAACAAATTGTTATGGAAAGAGGCTACCGAACCGTGGCAGAAGGTGAAATGGGTAAAAAAAGCCCGCTGGGTAGACGGCGGTAATATTGTCACCGCATCAGGAATTGCTGCTGGCATGGACATGACGCATGCTGTCATTGCTCGTCTCTATGGCAAAGATATAGCCAACTGGCTCGAACTTTGGACTGAATATGAACCCTACCAGGACTCATCTTGGGATCCATTTGCAGCAATGGCGGGGCTGTTGAAATGATTTGCTGACGGCTGAGCTGGCAAGGAGCAGGTCTAAGGATTAAGTATAATTTGGCTTTGGTTGGCCGTCGTGAGAAGGCGCCCTACGGCGGCCAGATATTTCTTTGGGAACATTCTGAGAGCCTTGTTTTGTTATTGTATCACTCTCCATTACAGCGTTTTACTGCGTCCGGGTGGATTA
>JAEYSJ010000190.1 GCA_023434855.1 Bacillota bacterium
CATTATGAAACGGCTTTTAACAAAATATGTGATGTTTTTTAATTCTAAGTATGAAAGAAGCGGGGCTTTAATTGCCAGCCGATATAAAAGTATACCGGTAGAAGTGGATGAATATTTCATACCGCTAATTTGTTATATACACCAGAATCCGGTTCGAGCTGGATTGGTTAAGGAAATAGAAGCGTATCGGTATAGCAGTTATAGAGAGTATGTCCACAGTGGCAGTTTAGTGGAAAGCAGTTATTCGTTGAATTTGATAGGGAAAGATGAATGGATGAGATTGCATGCTCATATGGTAAAAAATAATTTTGATGTATCAGGTAGAATAAGCTTATCAGAAGAAGAAATTCGCCGAAAAATTTTACTATATACGAAAGGGCGAGAACCACATGAAATTGCAGGTTGGCCTAGAGCAGAAAGGGACGTCTTGCTGAAATGTCTGAAAGAAAAAGAAGACTATCAATTCGGCAAATCGAACGGGTGACAGGAGTATCACGAGGAATTATTGCAAAGTGCTGACAAAAAAGGAACGTCCCCAAGTGTCCCTCAATTAAATTTTCGATCCCACAGTGGCTGGTTACGGAAGAATAGAGGATTATAAGGAATATCATGGAATATTTTCATCGAAAGCGAATGAAGAACTGTTCCTGCGCTCTATTACTACCGATAAAGATGATGGAGGTATAATCATGTTAGTTACTACTTCAACGCATTTGGAAGGTTACCGGGTTATTGAACAAAAGGGGTTGGTTCATGGAATCATTGTAAGGACTCCGACTATCGGACAAGGTTTTTTTGGATCTCTAGGATCTGTTTTCGGTGGAAAAAATGCGGCCTATACCGAGATGTGCGAACAAGGACGGGATGATGCGTTACAAAGGATGTTTAAACACGCTCAGACCCTCGGGGCAAACGCCATTATCGGGGTATCGTTTGATGCATCAGAAGTAGTTGTCGGAGCTACTGAGGTCTTCTGCTATGGCACAGCGGTGGTTGTCGAAAAAGCGGTGTGAAGATAGTTGTCACGAGGACGAAATTGCTAACACCCATTTTAGTTTCATTTCAGAAAATCAGGATTTCTCACACAGCCTAACGTCCCCAGATGCCCCAATAACTCTATTCAATCGGTCTGTTTTTGCAATCATTATTCAGAGGGAGTTTTCAAGTGAGAATATGAAACGTTCAAGGAGGAATTTGGGAAAAAATATCGAAAGCTTAATGATATTAGGGTTGGGTTTCTAGGTTTTAGAAATGCCCTGTGTATAGCAAGGCTAGTTTTATTGGTAGATATGCAAATGGGCGAAAAGCCTCGCAAGGGGATGCCTATCCCCTTACTCGCCTTTCCGCCCATTTAGTAGAGACCCAATCCCTTAAATTACTGAGGTATGCCATTATGGAAAACTTATTATATCCCAAAAAGCTAATTGAAAAGCTTGCGATCCATGAATCTAGAAAAGGCTCCAAAGAAATAAATACAGCACCAAAATTTATTTTTTTATGTGGGCAACATATTGATATTGATAATGGCGGTAATAGAAAGCTAGTCAGGGATTTTTTCAAAAAAAACAGAAAAGATGTCTTTTGCTTGTATGCTGAAGACCTTTTTACTAAACATCATAAAAACGAAATTGATCTATTAACTTATGAACATTATTTGGCTGAACTGAGTGATGGCATTATTTTATTTGTTGAGAGTTTTGGTACGGCATGCGAGCTTGGAGCTTTTTCAATGCTCGAATCGCTCGCCAAAAAATTACTTGTTATAAATGATATCAAGCATAAAAGCGTTGAATCCTTCATAAATGATGGACCAGTAAAGAAGATTGGAAAAGAATTACACGACAATGTTATCTTTACCAATACGGAAGCACTACTGTCCAATCCACTTATTGATAACAAGTTAAGAACTTTTGCTGCTACCAAGAAATGCACAGTAAATAAAGACAAAGACTGCATCAATCTTCGTTCGTTCATAATTGAAGTGCTGGATCTAATCTGCTTATTGGGTCCTATTGCGCAGAAAGACTTACTTTACGTTTATAAGGCTTTAAAAGGTATCCCGGACTTCAATTTCGGTGATGAAACAAATTATAAAATTAAAAATATTCAAATTGGTTACATATTTGAACTTCTAGAAAAGGCTAATCTAGTCCGAAGTCATAATGGCTGCTATATTATTAATTCGTCGCGTTATACATTTAATAGTATTATGTTTAAATCAACTATTAAAGAAAATTATAATACGATTAGATCTATGTTTTTAAGTCGAAAGTTCCGTTATAAAGAAGGTATTGAGCTATGTCACTAGTTGGTACGATTGCTGAAAAATTACAACTATCTTCTGAATATATAAAGAAAATTGAACGAAATGCATCGCGCTTATATAAAATGTATAAAATACCCAAAAAGGGGAATGGATATAGAGTTATTTATCAGCCATCTCAAGAGTTAAAAACACTCCAATATTGGTTAAATCGCTATGTCTTTGATAGTTTACCAGTATCTAAATTTAGCTTTGCTTACACAAAAGGATGCTCAATCAAAAAAAATGCTTTAGCTCATAAAGATAGTAGATATTTCTTGCACTTGGATCTAAAAAATTTCTTTGAATCAATTACGCGCCATCATTTAGTTGATTTGCTTATTAGTAATTCTAAATTTTTCAATTGTCATGGAGTGTATTTAGAGAAACAAGATATCGACTTTATTTGTAATATTTGCTTAAGGTATGGGAATCTTACAATAGGCAGTGTATGCTCACCAACTATATCCAACCGCGTTATGTATGAGTTCGATTTGGAGATTAAAGAAGTAATCGGTAACGATATCATTTATACGAGATATGCAGATGATCTAGTCTTTTCATCAATAGATTTTATTCCAATAGATATGATTCAAAGGGTTGGCACTATAGCAAAAAAATATAAATTTGGGTTAAATAATCTCAAAACAAAGTTCATGTCATGTACTGGACGTAGAATTGTCACAGGTCTTATAATTGATAACGGCAAGGTATCTATTGGATTGAAGCGCCGTAGGAAAATTAAAAGTATGCTATACAACAAAATTGTTAAAGGGCAAGGTGATAGTCAGAGAATACTCGGATATTTATTTTTCCTAAAGGATATAGAACCTGCTTACTTTAACAAAATTATGTTGAAGTATTCTCATTTTGGTAATGTACTAGAGATGTTAAAGAATGACCGGATTATAATGAGTAATTTAAAACATAGTATGGATGAGGCGGCTGCTGTATGTGATATCCGGATTTCGAGGGGTGAATAGTTAAGACTCTGAGTATTAGAAGGGACAGAGACCAGGAGACCGTAGAAATTTTGTGTAAATAGTTATGAAAGATCTTGCGTAATAGCATAAATTTAAGAAACAACCTCTCTGACAATTTTGCCAGAGAGGTTGTTTCTTTATAATGGTCACTATTAACTTTAATACAACCATGGAGAGAAGCGGGAGGACGCTCTTTTTGCTCCAGACTGGACATTACTTCTCCTTATTATCGGATTGTTGTTCATCCGTTCCGGCCAATATTTCAAGAGCCTTCCGTTTTTCTGGCGGGAGATTTTTTAATTTACGAGCAAGTTCGAGGATTTCAAGATCTTGCGGAGACAATTCATTCGGGGCTTGCGTAATATTGGTTGATGAGAGATCTGAATATTCTTCATCAGCGACCAATATCAAGATGTCCAAAACGTTTACTCCAAGACCAATAGCGATTTTTTTCAAAGAGTCGACGGTGGGACGGGCTGGTTTTCGAGTTCTAGGGTCATATCCTTTTTCCAATGTATCAATTAAAGTATGACTTACTCCACAGCGTTTAGCTAAATCACGTAATGATTCGTTTCCACGTTTTTGTCTGATAAATTCACCAAGTTTGTTAGTCATACTTTTCACCACCTTGTTTTATTGTAAAACAAAAACAAGAAGAGGTTTGTTGTTTATGATTGACAAAAGGCTTGATGCTATTTATAATTTACATTAAGTGTAAAATTAATCTAATTTACTAAAAAATAATTGCAGCTAAGATAAGCTTTTAGACTGGTTTTTGCTTTAATTGCGTGTAGTTTATAAACAACGGTAATATTAAACATAGTACGAAACTTAGGTCGTTTTATAGGAAGGGGCTACCAATTATGGTTAACGTCATACTTATTACCTATGGCATCATGGCGTTAGGAGCGTTGGCTGATGCTGAGACTATTGTCGGTAAAGGCAGTCGAATTCAAGTTGTTACCCTATTAAGAAACGAAGGACTGGAAGATTTAAAATCCAAAGTTCGCATTGAGTTTGAGAACGGTATTGGTGAAGACAATCTGGTCATGACGGACATAAAGGGCGGGATACCGTGGAATGCTTGTGTCATGTTGGCGGGCTCTTATTCCTTTACGTTGGTGGCAGGGCTGAATGTTCCCATGTTGATAGAAGCTATATTCCAGATGGATGAGGCGGTTGCTTCGGCGGAACTTGCGGAGAAGGTATGTGCTGCAGGGCATAGCTCGATTCGAGTTTTAAAATGACAACCTCCCCTTGACACCCTGGTTTATAATATTAAATGAAACTAATTTGAAGATGTTGGTAGACCAACGGTGATGAAATGAAAATCTGGGAGAGCAGAAAAAAGAGAGAAGTCATATTATGCGGCAAATGGAGAATCGGTGGAGTTATCTTGAAAGAAAAGTGCAAGACGTGCAATTATCCTCTGATATACTTCGATAAATATGATTGTAACTTCTGTCCTAATTGCAATGAATGGGCAGGTCATAGTTGTGGGGACGCAAGTTGTCCGTTTTGCGGTAATCGTCCTGAAACTCCATTTCATGAATTCTATAGTATAGGAACCGTTAAAATGACAAGCATTAATTTCTTTGCTAAAGCAGAACATGCGATGCGGGAATATGAACAGTGCTTTAAAGAGAGCCATCTAAAAGAAGCTCTTGATTTTTATAGCCGTGCTATTGCGAAAGATGTCACCCAAGGTGAAGCTTATTACAAACGATCCTTTGTTTATGGCTTGTTAGAAGATTATGATAATCAAAACAAAGATTTGGATATGGCTGTGAGAATCTTTGAAGACAAATCAAAACTGGATTGTCAACACTTAGTCGGACACTTTTTATAAGGTCAATCGCCGAAATTCCACCGGTGTTAAATAATTAAGTGAACCGTGAATTCTTCCATTATTGAACCAGTTCACATAGGTGGCTAATTCATGGCGTAATTGGCCTAAACTATAGAAATTCCGGCCATAAACAAACTCTGTCTTAAATATTTTAAAAGTTGCCTCGGCTACGGCATTGTCATATGGGCAGCCTTTCATGCTAAGAGAACGCTTAATATTAAAAACGGAAATGACCTCATCAATCAGCTCATTTTTAAATTCACTGCCCCTATCGGAATGAAACATTTGAATTTTACGCAGATCTGTCTGCACAGTTGCAAAGGCGTCATATACCAATTGGGCATCCTTGTGGATACCGGCGCTATAGCCGATAATTTCCCGATTAAATAAATCGACAAGAATGCATACGTAATTCCATTTGTAGTTTACGCGGACATATGTTAAATCACTGACCACCACGGCATAAGGAGCCCGTCCGTTAAATTCGCGATTTAACTCATTTTTAACAGGTTCTTCATTACATTTTTGCTTATGCGGTTTAAATTGTGCCACGGTATATTTCGAAATCAAACCAAGTTTTTTCATAATTTTTCCGATACGGCGACGAGATACCAGATAGTTCAGCTTTTGCAGTTCTTTTTTTACTTTCCTAGTTCCGTATACATCGTGATTATCATGAAAAATTTGCTCTATCTTATTTTCTAATTCAGATTCATCATTTTTTACGGTCGCTTCGTAATAATAAGTACTTCTAGCAATATTTAAGCATTTGCACATCGCTGATATTGAGTATTTGTGGGCATTTTGCCGGATTACAATTATTTTTGTGCCAATATCAGCGCCGCCTGCTTTAAAATATCATTTTCCATTTTTAGTCTTTGATTTTCTTTACGTAGCTTTGCTAATTCAGTAACTTCTGGAGTGCGATTATCACATTCTTTTGCGGAGCCGGTAGCATTAATCCGGCGTATCCAATTATCTAATGCAGAAGGAGTTAAATCATATTCTCTAATAATTTCTGCGCGGGGTTTGCCGCTATTATGCAATTGAACCATCTGTTGCTTAAACTGATCGGTGAACTTTCTTTTAGCACGTTTCTCTGTCATGTAAATCTTCCTTTCTGTACTGCTATTATTTTTACATGACCTTATTAAATCTGTCTAGTTAAATGTAGCCGATCCAAGATTAAAGTAGAGGTGATAAAATGGGAAGACAGGCAAGAAAGCTGAGTGCCACAGGATTTTATCATATTGTGTTTCGGGGAATAAATCGGCAGCATTTATTTGAGGATGAAAGTGATTATAGGTA
>JAEYSJ010000249.1 GCA_023434855.1 Bacillota bacterium
ATCTATAGCTGCAATAGTTATAAGCCGAGTCTAGCCAAAATTGAGTTAATAAGAGCAGCTACCGCAATTAAAGTAGTGATTCCATATCTTATCCATTCTAATCTTTGAGATTTCTTTTTCTTACTAACTCCTTCGAGATAAATTTTACCTTTAGCAGTTATCTGAAACTTTCCATCCATCGGAAGATGTGTCGGTTGCTCAGCTTTAGCTACTCTTAAATATTCATTTTTCCACAAAAAGACTAATCTGGTCAGAATATCGTCATCAGAAAAATGCGTTAATACCTTAAGTTGGCTAAGAATAAGAGTTCCGCCTTCATCTTCTAGGCATCGGAGCAATTGTATACATTTTTCGTCTAAATCCATTATTTCACATCCCTTTTGTAATGAAAATTCAACAAATACCATAAAACCCCTACAAGTGAGGTGAAGCGAGTGAAAAAAACTAATGAAATGCGCGTTCAGTCTATTGAGTTGGTAAAAATGATTACTCTTGTTCGAGAAGTAATCAAGGTATTTGATAGCAATAAAAAAATCCGAGTAGTGCTGGAACACAACCCGGACTCTAAGAGCACTATTGAAATTTTTAAAGAGACTTAATTGCATTGCGGTCGAGAGGAGAAGTAAATGGTAGAGAAAGTCACAATCATTATTGCGATCTTATCAATTATTTATCTAGGGATAAGAGCTTTTATGGGGAGCTTATCAGCACATGCATTGATTTATTATATGCTTGAAAAAAAATACACTCCCCCGACTCCGAAAGAAATGGAAGAGTGCCAAAAAGAGATTGCGTTTCGCTGGTTTAATTTGAAGTAAGATACATTTTTATCATTTCCGACGTAACAGATTCAGAAATGTTTCTAAAAGCGGGAAGTGATTCAATGCCTAGTTTTTTTGCAATTTCTTTAGTTTTTTCAAATACAGTTTTATGCCGAATGTTTTCCAAAAGTTGATGACCTTTTGGCGTGAGGTCATTAATAGTTAAGAGGGTTCCACCAATTGAATTGTCGGGAGATTCAATTAAAGTATCTTTAATGCAGTAGGCTAGATGGTACATCAATTCTGGGGATGAGTATTTTTTCAATAGTTCATCCTGGTAGTCCTGTGCTTCTGGCACATCTCCTAAAAAATCACGAAGTTCTTTAGTGGTTTCGACATCGACAAAAGATGCAAATCGATTATGCCCAGTATGTTCCTCTACACAAAGTAAAATATCGCGAATACAATCTGGGTTTAAACGCATTAATGTCACCTCCTAAAAGGACATTCGACAGATACCAAAATATTCCTACAAACCTACAAGAGAGAAGGAGGGGAGAGGCTTGCCGCGACTAACAAAATCAGCCTTTGCAGAAAAGGAAGGAATATCAGTGGCAGTGCTGGATACCTGGATTTACCGCCACGGCTTACCCGTTTATCAAATCGGCCGGCGCGTGTATATAGATGAAACCGATTATGAAATTTGGTTTGCAAGTCATCGCAAGGTAGTAAATGAAAAACCAATAAGGCAGCAGGAGATAGCGATACCGTTAAAATTGCGTAAATCCAGCATTGCGAATAAGATGCGTAAGATTTATTAATCAATGAATGTGAGGTGAAAGTATGGTAGGTCAATCAAGCCTATGTCGCACGTGTAAGTTGTATGGTATTGGTTGTTTTTCTTGCGAAAATGGATCTGATTATCTTCCATTAATTATTTGCCCAAGATGCCAAAATGCTGAAATTATTCCAACAGACAACTATTGCAAGATTTGTGGCGTTAAGTTGAAACAATAGGTGTTTCAACAAATGAAGCGAGGTAACCCAATGAAAGACTTTGAAATCGAACCTCGCAATATAAACTAAAGGAGGTGAAAACCATGATAAGAGTACTTTCAGTAAACGGCAAATGGACTAATCTTGAGCGCATAAGGCAGAGACGGATCAATCGATACCGGCTGAAATACATAGTCGGTATGACAGTATTCGCAGCCTGCCTGGCGTGGTTGATCAATTCATGATCTGGGGATTGCGTTTTAATTACATGGCCCTGTATTTGACCATAGTCAACAATCAGACTATTGATAAGTCACTGATCGAATTTGGTGTACGAGCTAAAGGACAAAAAAAATAAAGCCTCCCATTGAGAGAGGCCTACACAAAAACACGTTACCTAAATTATAACAGAGGGAGCTGGAAAAGTGAACAAGATGAATTATGTTGCCGCTATTGTTGCGGATTTACTTCTTAGCTTTTTTGAACCAGGTGAAGCCCTTATGGTATTGAGCATTACGAAGGCCCAACTGAAAAAGCAATGAGGCGCTGCCACCGTTGTCGTACACTTCGCCCCTGGTGGGAGTTGATAATTGCTTACACGGCGAGGCATCCGGGCGGGATAAGGGTATGCAAGGACGATCGTGATTGCATACCGAGGAGAAAACGTAGAAGGAAAAAATAGTGAGGTGTTCATGATGAAATCAACAGGAATTATTCGGAGAATAGATGATCTTGGCCGTGTTGTAATACCGAAAGAGATTCGTCGCAGGATCGGAGCTGAAGACGGCGATCCGATGGAAATATCCATTAATGGTAATCAAGTTATTTTAGAAAAATACGAGGTTGGTTGCGTATTTTGCGGTGACCATGGAAGCGGGGTTATTGAATTTAAAGACAAATACGCTTGCCGGGATTGTTTGTCCCAGATAAATAATAAAGCGTAATTTTTTTAACCTGCCTCACTGGCAAACTATCCCATTCTATGTTATGCAGTAAAAATTTATTTATGCATGAAGGAGAAAAAATGGATAAAAACCTTACTGAAACCGTTACTAAAATGGCTAAAAGCGCAGCGAAAGCCGGTCTGGCTGTACCGGAAATTGCCGATATCGTTACAACTGAAGTCGAAACCGTGATTGAATCAGCACCGGCCGTAATCGAGCTGGAACCTAAGACATTGAGCCTGGTCCAGGAGTTTAACTGGAATTTTGCCGATATTAAGGCGGCTCTTTCCAGCAGACTTGAAAGCTATGTCGGTTTAGTGGTTACTGATGAAAATCTCAAAGACATGGAAAAATCGCAGAAGTCAATTGCTTCGCTGCGTACTCTGATTGGTAAGTACAAACTGCAGGTTAAAAAAGATTTAGAGAAACCGTATCTGCAGTTTGAAGTTCAAATTAAAGAACTTTTGAACCTGGTTGAATCGGTTGAGAAGCCGATCAAGGAGCAGCTGGAGGTCTACGAGAATAAGCGCCGGGATCAAAAATCCATTATGGTCCAGGAAATCATTAACGAGGTATCACAGCAGTTAGGTTTGGAAGAGAAGTATTCCAGTCAAATCGCCATTGCAGATAAGCATCTAAACCGTACTACAACTAAAAAAGAAATCACCGAAGATATCCAAATGAGAGCTGCCTGGTTTTTGGACATTCAGAATCAGGAAAGACAAGCTGCCTTATTTAAAGAGCAGAAAGCCGAAATGGCAAAATTGTTGTGTCAATCTCTCAGTGCTGGCCTGGCTACACCGGTAACCTATGAGGAAATTCAGTCTCGTATTGAGGCGCTGAATGATATTCTGCAGGTAAAATCGTGCATTGAAAACGAGGTTGCCCGGCGTAAAGAGCGGGAAGAACGGGCTGCACAGCAAGCAATTGAACGGGCAGAGCGGGAACGGTTATCAGCTTCATTTATGCCAGATCCACCATTACCTCCAGTAATACCACCTATACCGCCAAAACCACAGGCTACAACGCCGCCATTGCCTCAGGAATATCAGAAATTCCCCTTATGGAATGTACTTTTAAGACTACCGGCCATTGACGTTCCTCAGGCAATTGGCTTTAAAGAATACTTGGCTGCAAATAACATCAGGTATGAAATTGTTAGCCAGGAAAGGAGCGTGGATAATGAGCAACCAGATATCTATTTTGGCTCCTAATAAACAACTCTTGTCGAAAATTCACCAAATGATGTCTAAAGTTACTTATATCCAAAAAGACTCCGAAAACAAGGAACAAAAGTACAAGTATCTTAGTTATGAAGCTGTTTCAGAAAAAATACAGGCTGCGCTAATCGACCTAAAACTTGTTGCTGTTCCGGAGTTTGAAAGTGTTTCAGAAAAGGAATATAACACAGCTAAAGGCGCTCTTTGGAAATACGTCAAAACAAAGCTGACTTTAAAAATTTATGATGTAGAAACCGGTGAATCTTGTGTGGCCATAGGTGAGGGCAGCGGCGTTGATCCTGGTGACAAAGCAGTTGCAAAAGCGCAAACCATGGCGCAGAAGAACCTATGGACAAAGCTGCTCAATATTCCGATCGGTGATGATCCGGAAGCGGATCCGCAAACGGACAAGCAGCAGTTCATGGCGCAGCCTCAACAACCATATTATGCGCTCCCAGTATATGGATTCCCTTATTATGAGGCAGAGATTGTAGCAAGCATGTCTGCAGTATGGGGACATTTACAAGGATTTGAAATTCCGAACTACATTCAGCAACGCTTCCAGCGGCCGCCGAACTTACTGAGCGGAGATGAATGTTTTGCTTTGAAAAATGAATTTGCGTCATATGCACAACAAAAATCAGGAGGTCAATTTTAATGAATAAATTTATACTGTCAGGTAATCTTTGCGCTGATCCCACATTCACTGCTGGTCAGGAAGAATCGAAAAACCGTTGCAATTTCCGTATTGCCTATAACCACAATCAAAATAAAACGACTTTTTTCAGCTGCACCGCATGGGGTAAAACAGCTGAGCGCGTCAGCAAGCTGACTAAAGGTAAAAGAATTTTAGTTGAAGGTGAAATCGAGGAAAACGAATGGGATAACCAGGGGCAAAAGCAACGTGATAAGCAAGTCAACGTCCGTAATGCAGAGTATATTGATTTTCCCGAACAGGGCGCTCAAAGTCAACCACCTGCGCAACAGGGATATCCACAACAACCTCAATATGGAAATAATCCCGGTGGAGCATATCCAGGAGCGCCATTTCCACCACAACAGCAGGGATATCCTCAACAACCTCAATATGGAGCGCCCCCAGCTCCACAGGGCGGCATCCAGTATGGAGCGCCCATGCCTAACTACGGACCGCAAGGTGGACAACCTCCGCAAGGGCATCCACCAGCTGCACCGCAGTACCAAGGCCAGCCACAATATCAACAGCAGCCTAGTGCTGGCGCTCCGCCACAACACGGCCAGCCGCAATATCAGCAACAAGGGTTGCCGATTAATAACCAGCAAATCCCCTTTTAACAACACTATAGCCCGTCTGGCATACTAGGCGGGCTATCTCTTTCCCAGGAGGTAGTATGTTTCAGTTACGGCCATACCAAGATTTAATGATTGAAGGTACCCGGTTAGAATTTCAAAACGGCAAAAGAAGCGTGTTGGATGTTGCACCGTGTGGTGCCGGTAAAACCATGCTAATGGCCTTTATGAGCTCCCAGGCACGCCTTCGCGGAAACAATACGCTATTTGTGGTACATCGTCAGGAGCTGATCGATCAGTCATCTAAGACATTCCAGAAGCTTGGTATTTCACATGGAATTATTGCAGCCGGTTATCCGCTGATTCCATCAGAGGCAATCCAGATAGCCAGTATTCAAACCGTGATTCGCCGGGTCGATAAGATAAAAAAACCAAACTTAATTATTCTTGATGAAGCGCATCATTCCACAGCTGGCACCTGGCGTAAACTACTGGAACTATTTCCGGAAGCCTTAGTGGTTGGATTAACCGCAACGCCGGAACGTATGGGCGGCCAGGGACTAGGGGATATATTCGATTCCATGATTATTGGCCCCACGGTTAAAGAACTGATTGCCATGAAAAACCTATCGCCTTACCGGTACTATGCTCCTCCTGTTAAAGCGGATCTGGCTGATCTGCGTGTTGTAAGATACGGCGATTATGATCAGAAAGAAGTTTCCCTCAGAATGGACAAGTCTGAAATCATCGGTGATCTAATCGCTCAGTATCAGAAACTGGCTCCAGGATCCCGGGCGGTTTGTTATTGTGCCAGTAGAGCTCATAGTCAGCATACTGCCGATATGTTTCGCAAAGCTGGTGTAATGGCCTTACATATTGACGGTGAGACGCCTAAGGTGGCCAGGGAAGCGGCTATAAACGAATTCCGTAATGGATCCATCAAGATACTTTGCAACGTCGATTTAATCAGCGAAGGATTTGACGTACCGGCCATGGATTCGGTAATTCTGGCCAGGCCAACACAAAGCCTAACGTTATATATCCAGCAATCAATGAGGGCTATGCGATTTGATCCGGAAAATCCGGAAAAGGTAGCAACGATTATTGACCACGTTGGTAATGCGTACCGGCATGGCCTACCCGATGAGGATCGGCAATGGTCCCTCGAGGGGCGCAAAAAGAAAAAGACTATTGAACGAATGGAAATACCCATGAAGGTATGCCCGAAATGTTACGGGGTGCACCGGCCGGGGCCGATCTGCCAGTATTGCGGCCATATCTACCCAAAAGAAGAACGTGCCGAACCAGAGCAGCGAGCCGGTGAATTGGCCGAAATTGTGGAGCTGGAGAAGAAAAAATTACGCCAGGAAGTCGGCCGCGCTAGGGATGTGGTCACGCTCGAGCAGATTGCTATGCAGCGCGGGTATAGCCCCCACTGGGTAAGGCATCAATGTGAATTTAAAAAAATACCGTTTGTGGGAAAAGTGAATCTAGAATAATGTAGATTGCTCTTTAATTATTTTAGGTTTTCTAGAAATAAGAAGCTCATCAACAATCCTTTGGTCAATAGTGCTACATAATACAGGGC
>JAEYSJ010000276.1 GCA_023434855.1 Bacillota bacterium
GCGAAATCCTGTCCACCCTTTCCGCCAAACCGTCCAAATTGTATCTAATTCTTTAATAGCGCAAACAGCACTCCTCTTTCTTCACAGCAGTCCATCCGTTTCCACCCAAACCGTATACGTACCATCCGTATTCTTCTCCACCTTCAGGACCTTATGTCCCTCTTCCTTTAAGCTCCGGGGCACATTCTGGATTGGCTCACCATCGTTCATCCGTATTTCAATCACCTCGCCTGCCGCTAAGTTCTCCATAGCGACCAGAACCTTCACAAAGGTATTCGGGCATACTACATCAGTTATATCGACAAATGCAGTTGCTTTTATTTTACTCATATTATCTGCTCCAAGTCCTCTTGAAATTAAGGTTGCGTGCTTTTCAAAACACGCTCTAAATTATCCCGGCCCACCCTGTCAAGGGTTGTCCGCAGTCGTTCGCCTTGCTTGCCGTGCTGCTTGAAAAATTCCACAACTGTCGCTACCACGGTATGCAGCTGCTCTTTAGAAAAAATAATTGGGACAAGCTGATCCCCAATTGCAATCCTATTACCAAATAAGCCGCCAAAATAAACAATGAATCCGCTTTCCCCCGTCCAAGCCTCAGCCGGACAGGATTTAACACATCTGCCGCAGTAAATACAGGCGGCTTCGTCAAAGGCTATCCCTTGCTTGTCTTTTTGCGTTGTTATTGCCTTGGTTGGACATATAGCTTCACAAAGCCCGCATGAATTACATTTTGTTTCATGCCATTCAGGCTTCAGACCGCCTTTAATGCCAAGATCATTTTCTTCAGCCTTTAAACAATTGTTCCGGCAGCCTGTTATGCCAAGCTTAAATTTGTGAGGAAGGTCTTTGCCAAAAAACTTCTCATCAAATTCCTTAGCCAATGCAGTAGTGTCAATCAGCCCGTCAGGACATACCCCTCGCCCCTGACAGGCAGTTATCGTCCTGACTCTGGCCCCGCAGGCGCCTGGTTGGACTCCGGCCTTGGCCAATTCCGCTTTAACTGCTTCGATATCCTCCAATTTAATAAAGGGTATCTCAATGCCCTGGCGCGAGGTCAGGTGAATATACCCCTGACCATAAGCTTCAGCAACTTCAGTTATCTTTTTTAACTGCTCAGCCGTTACTTGCCCGCCTACTCCCCTTAACCGCAATGAGAAGGTATCCTTCTGGACTTGCTTCATAAACCCGCCCTTTTTCAATTCTTTGTAATCGACCTTCGCCATGTCTTTACCTCCATATATATATTCTTCAACTTAGATGGGAACTGCTGAAAAACCGCCATCTGCGTCGTTATTCCTGCGGTCCTCGCTCCAACGTACGACCCAGTACGCCTCCGCAAGGTCCCCGCAAAAACTAATCAAGATAATCCTATGAAATCAGAACGTCGTCACGCCCGGTCTGATTAACGTCTACCTTAGAGTATATAAACCGTTGATTGCGATAAGTAAGAACTATAAAACGGAAGCATCTGACGATTTTTGAGCAGTTCGTGACAATAGATGACTTAACTTTTTTTCTGTTTCAGCTCACATACCTGTTGTTCATAGTCTATAAGTTCGGTTATAGCTAGGTTCTCACCGCATACCGGGCATTGCGGGTTGGGACTCAAATCAAATTTCGTAAAATTCATTTCCAGGGAATCATATGTCAGTAAATGACCATTTAGTAAATTCCCCTTGCCCAGGATGTATTTAATTGCTTCCGTAGCCTGTAATGTACCGATTATCCCCCCCATAACACCCAATACCCCAGCCTGCTTACAGGTGGGCGCAGTTCCTGGTGGGGGCGGCTGTTTAAAAATACAGCGATAGCAGGGTCCTTTCCCAGGTAGATAAGTCATGGTCTGACCAAAAAATTGAATTATTCCGCCATGGGAGAAAGGTTTCCCGGTAAGCACACAGGCATCGTTAACCAGAAATTTAGTGGGAAAATTGTCAGTACCCTCAATAATGAAGTTATAATCCTGGTCATTTATTATATCAATAATGTTCTTGGCATGAATCAATTCCTGATATGTTACAACATTTACGTCAGGATTCAGCTCATTAATTGTTTCCTGTCCTGATATCACTTTAGGCTTGCCCACATCTTTTGTTAAATGAATTATCTGCCGTTGCAAATTGGAAAGTTCCACAGCATCGAAATCAACCAAACCAATTGTTCCTATCCCCGCTGCCGCCAGATACATCGCGGCCGGCGCTCCCAGACCCCCGGTGCCGATAATCAGCACCTTGGATTCCAAAAGTTTTCTTTGGCCCTTGACGCCTACCTCTTTTAGGATGATATGCCGCGAATATCTCTCCATTTGTTCACTGATAAAACTCACCGTTCTCCCCCCCTTGAAGTACAGGATCAAAGAATGATTAACCGCCAAGAGCGCCAAGGACGCCAAGGAATTATTTATCATTATTATATAGGTTTTAATTTCTTGTCCTTAGCGGTTAACTCATTCCTATCGATAATCGGCAGAAAGGGTGGACAGGACTCTAGCACTTGCGAAGATGGCAGCGAGATCCTGTCCACCCTTTCTGCCAGACTAGCTAGACCGTTTCTTAGTCCTTGATACAAAGCTTAAGATAAAAAAACAAGGCTAAGAAAAGCCCTTAAAGCTATTAAGGATTTTTCTCAGCCTTCAGTTTTTCTGATCAGCGCACATATAATATTGCGCTTATTTTAGCACGAAATGTCGTATTTGTAAATAGTGGTTCGGCGGTGCTATCACCGTCGCCCTCGACCAAATTAAATGCCAAAAAGCATAACTCCAAGCACATGATCATAGGGAACACTGCCAATAATCCTGCTGTCACTGCTGTTGTTCCGGTTATCTCCTAAAACAAAAATATGTCCTGAGGGAACTTCGACTGGCTTATTTGATGTATATTCCATTGGCTCCTTGATATAAGTCTCCTGTAATACAGCACCATTGCGATATACTTTACCATCCTTAAATTCCAAAACGTCCCCCGGTTTGCCGATTACTCGTTTAACCCATGTTTCATGGCTGGGTTGTTTACCGGTAAGCACAGTTACCCAGTTAGCCAGTGGATCAGCAACATCATCCCGCCAGCTGCGCTCTCGGGATACTCTGCTGTCAATTGTTACAATATCGCCATAATCGGGAACCTTTCCAAAGGTATGGGATATTTTTGAAAGAAATATACGCTGGTTGTCGTGTAATGTTGGCGCCATTGACTGCCCCAGGACCAGCGAAGGCTGAAAAATAAAAATATTGATAAACAAAGCAATGGCAAAAGATATAACTAAACTATAAATCCATTCACCTATTTCCTGAACTAAACGCATACAAGGCCTCCTAAGAACATCATAATGTTTCATTTAATCTATTCTCTATAATTAGGGATTTTATTCAGCAAATCTGCTATCATTTGCCTTGCAATATATTCCGGCCGTCCCCACTCGATATCATCGCCGGTATAATGCTTGCGGTCCTGACGTTCCGTAAAATCTCCTGATGGCCGATAATAGCTCATTACGTGAATCCCCACATCAGTCTCCCGGTAACGATCTAAATTCCAGGTCGTTATTACGGTTGACCGGAGAGATGTTACTTCTGCAGCAATCACAATATCTGCGTTCAGCTTAACAGCAGCATCCGCCAGCATATTCTTTTCCAGCTTGCTTTTCTGTTTATCGCCTGGGTAGGTATATATGGCCGCAGCTACTTCCGTATCAGGAATAATATCATAAAAGGGTATTACCTTAGACAATGGCGGCTGAAATTTGTTGACAAGCGCGTCCGCTATCAGTTTTTCGACATCTTTATGATAATTAGCATTTGCCCTGAATAACACCGGCAATATGGCTACCCTTGGTACCTGAGAAGCGAAACATATGCTAACACTAAGGATAAACAGACATATGAATCCTATCAGGCTAAGTGCAAGCTTCTTCAACATTTTACTCCCCCCATCGATAGTATTATCCTATTCCCCCTTTTTCCTTATTACCTATTTTTCAATATTCTTTCTGTAAAATCCTTCCCGGTTAGTTTACAATTATTATTTGTAACTATTATAAAAATTGTCCATTATAGTATACTCGCCCAGCCACTATATTTATTGGCAGCGGCATGGCGCTGTAGTCACGAACTTTACGGCGCCCGCTGCCGTCAAGTTTGATCTTATACAAAGAATCACCATCAGCGGAGTTGGTATAATACAGCCAGCCACCCATTATATTGATAAAGCCGGCTTTATCTTCAGATAATTTAAATATTTCCGTACCATTGGTTCTCATCTTATACAACCGGCCGCTTTCCGTATAACTGCTGTAATATATCCATTCCCCTGACACAATCATAAACAACATTGCCTGCTCACTGACTTTGCTCCGCCCTGACCCATCCAGGCGAACCCGGTACGGCCGGTAATTGTCGGCAATATTGCTGTAATACACCCATTCACCAACCACACTTAAGTTGTTTGCCGGATCCTCACTTAGAACGGTTTTACTCCGGCCATCCAACGTAATTTTATAAATATGGTTATCCTTAACACCGGTGGAACTCCACTTGATATAAACCAGCCCGTTGTTGATAAGTGCAACTTGGCTAGCTGCATCATCCGATATGGCGCTTTTTTCCGTACCATCTGTCTTTAGTCTATAAATACGGTGGCCGTCAGACCAATTGCTGTAATACAACCATTGGCCGTCAATATTTAAATCCCAGGCCTCATCTTCTGTTAACTGCCGGCAGTCACTGCCGTCTACATTTACCCTGAAGATTCGCTCATTATTGCCGGCATAAATGTCACCGACCTGATCTATATAATATTTATAATCGTTGTCAGCTACCGCCAGTCCATGGTTGGCAGTATTTCCACTTTGATTACCCGGTGGTATACCGGCTGCCTGAGCGTGCACCGTTATCACCATCGCTATGTAAAAGCAAACTGCCAGAAAATTTACGAGTAGAAAATCCAGTCCTTTATTGTTTTTCATACCTTACCCCTCACTAGCCAAAACAGCGTTTTTCAGAAACTTGTCCGTTGACTCCGCAATAGCTTCAGCGGCAATTTGCTGGTAAATTGGCTGTGAAATCTGCTTTGCGTCATGGGAATTGGGCATCATGGATACCTCGGCGAGAACGGCAGGCACCCATGTGGAATTTAATACCACCAGGTTAGGCCTGTTTTGCAGTGGATATTTATGTGTCCGCAATCTAGCCACCAGTTCGTCGCACATAATTAACGCCAGCTCCTTGCCTGACCTTAACGCTGCTGCATTATAAAGGACGGTAGTGCCGCGATACAACTTTTTAGCTGCTTCCGGCATATCTTCCGGCATGGAGTTATTATGCACTGAAACGAATACAGCGGCATTAAGAATATTGGCCGCATCCGCCCGGTCAAATAATGGTACATCGGTATCATCCGTCCTGGTCATGTAGACGTCATACCCTTTTTGCCGTAATAAGTCCCGTGCCCGCAGACCGATGTCCAGGTTCAAATCCTTCTCACACAGAAAATTACTTACAGCACCGAAATCACTGCCGCCGTGACCCGGGTCCAGCACAACAGTTCTTCCAGCCGTATCACTGTTGAAACTTAATACAAGATAGGTCCGCAAATCAAACGTTCCATCCTCGTGTTTAATGCCTTTACGTTTGACTGTCGTTACTTGTGGTTTGGCATTGTCCGCAAATAAAGCCGTTATTTTAATAGAAGAAGGACTGTTTTTATCAATTTGGACTTGTTTTAGAAAAGAACCGTTGACTAACTTTTTAACAATACAGGATTCTCTGCCAAGTGGAAGATTGATATCATCCAATATGATCTCCAGTTTATTTCCCTTCACCGTCTGATTATAAGTGAGATTCATCTGATAATTAAGCGGATCAACTGCACACCCGGCAGTCGTACCGGCATCTACCGCAATAGCCACCACATCTTTTTTCTGTAAAGTAAATACTTTCACCTCGCCAAAGGTGTAGTTCAAGCCCTCCGGGGTAAGCTGTTCCGCCGAGACAAATCCATCTGTTAAGAATAAGATACAACCCAACGCTCCCAGGAACAACATAACCAACGCTTTCTTTTTCATTGACTTCCTCCATCACTATCCTAATCTACGTGATGATCTGCATTATTTTCAACTTCCGGAGATGTATATGTATATTCCCCACTTGCACAAGGCTCTCATTTCAGATGATTTCGTTTATACTACTGATTATATTATGGTGATGGCAGGGTAGCAAGCATAACATTTTATTGCTTTAATAACATTAAAGCAATGGGAAACTGAAGGTTGACAAAGAATATTTATTTTCAGATAATAAATATATAATAAGAATTACAAATAAGGCGGGTGAAATTATGAGTAAAAAATTGCCCACACAAATCAATAACCTTATTTCAACAATTGTTTCCAGCTACAGCGAACATGCTGAAACAATGCCCCTTGACTTAGATTCTCTTCCCAGCAAGCACGCAATAATTGAAATAATCCACAAGCTGCGGGCATTACTTTTCCCTGGATATTTTGGGAAGCAAAATCTGCTAACCGCGACCATCGAATACCATATTGGCGACCTCCTAGTCAACATACACGAAAAGCTGCATGAGCAGATATGCTATGCTTTGAAACACCGGGTAGTCAGCCACAATGATTCTGGGAACGATATAGCTAATAAGGTTGATGACATTGTCTGTGAATTCTTAAGCAAAATCCCTGAAATTCGGGATGTTCTCGCATCAGACGTGCAAGCCGCCTTTGACGGCGATCCTGCGGCAGAAGACAAAAGTGAAATAATATTTTCCTACCCCGGTATTTTTGCCATAAGCATCTACAGATTAGCCCATGAATTGTATTTGCTCTCAGTGCCGCTTATACCGCGAATTATGACAGAATATGCCCATAGTGTCACCGGAATTGATATTCATCCCGGCGCCCAGATAGGCAAGTATTTCTTTATTGATCACGGGACAGGGGTGGTTATCGGCCAGACGACAACTATCGGCAACCATGTTAAACTTTACCAGGGAGTTACCCTTGGAGCCTTGTCCACAAAAGGGGGACAGAGTCTGCATGGCGTTAAACGCCACCCCACTCTCAAAGATGAAGTAACGGTGTATTCCGGCGCTTCGATCTTAGGCGGTGAAACAATTATCGGCAAAGGTGTTGTAATAGGCAGTAATGCCTTTATAACAAAATCGGTTCCGGACGGCACTAAAGTAAGTGTAAAAAATCCCGAATTACTGTTTAAAGGTCAGGCTCCCCGGGAGTTTGAACAGGCACTTACTCCGGACTGGGTCATTTAATGAACTCGCCCACCTAAACCCGGACATTGTGGCTGTGGCGGAAGGCTTTACACCTGCACAAGCGGAAAAGCTGAGCTCCCACTTTTTGAAGTGGGAGTTTTATATTTGGGCCAATTCATGATATGCCAGTATTTTCATCGCTTGTCTTAAATGTTTGTTCATGATACTATTTTGTTAATTGAACCAGATCAATTTGGGGTCCGAAGGGTAATGATGTATGTCTTTAAATAAAGCTGTAAAAATTTCCGTACGGAATTTGGTTGAGTCTGTGCTTCGCTCAGGAGATTTAATGTCGGAATTTACCGGCAGCTCCCGCATGATAGACGGCGGCAAAATTCATCGTAAAATTCAGCAATCGCAAGGTTCAGAGTACCTGCCGGAGGTAAGTTTGGCGATAGTAATTGAAAGGCCGAAGGTAACATTACATATCAGCGGGCGGGCAGATGGTGTAATTGTCACCAAAGGTGAGCCCGGCAATGAAAATGTGACGATTGACGAAATCAAGTCAGTCACTACTGAACTGAGGTTGCTTGAAGAAAATTATAATCCGCTGCACTGGGCGCAGGCAAAGTGCTATGCCTATATTTACGCGGTGCAGCATGATCTGGCTGAAATTGGCGTTCAGATTACATACTGCCAGGCAGCTACATTGGAAATCAGGACTTTTAAACAAAGCTATTCTGTTGAACAACTAGCCAATTTTTTCACTCAACTGATAACCCAATATATGATTTGGGCGGAGCGGGCCGGCGATTGGTTAGCAGTTCGTGATGCCTCCGCCCAGTTGTTAGAATTTCCATTTTCATCTTTTCGCCAAGGCCAGCGGCAGCTGGCTGTTGCTGTATATAAAACAGTAAGCAAAGGGCAAAAGCTGTATGCTCAGGCACCGACAGGCACCGGCAAAACGATTGCGACCATTTTCCCTGCCGTTAAGGCTATGGCAATGGGGGATGTGGAAAAGATCTTCTTTCTCACTGCCAAAACGGTTACCCGCCAATTAGCGGAAGAGGCCTTCAACAGACTGCGCCAGGCGGGTTTGAAATTCAAGACCCTTACACTAACTGCCAAAGAAAAAATTTGTTTTATGCCAGAGGCGGCTTGTACTCCTGAAGAATGTCCCTATGCCAAAGGATATTATGACAGACTTAACCCGGCGTTGGACCAATGCTGGCAGCTTGAAGCCTTTACCCGTGAAGTAATTGAACAGCATGCCCGCACGCATACGGTTTGCCCCTTTGAATTTTCTCTGGATTTGGCCCTGTGGGCTGATGCGGTAATATGTGACTATAATTATGTGTTCGACCCGCGTGTTTATCTGAAACGATTTTTTCAGGAAAATACCGGACAATATTGTTTTCTAATTGATGAAGCCCACAATCTTGTTGACCGGGCACGGGAAATGTTTTCGGCAGATATAACTAAGCAGGCGTTTCTTGAATTAAAGAAGATTATTAAAGACAGTTTACCCCAAATTGCTAAAGCTGCCGGGAAAATAAATTCGTTTATGGTAAAGACCGGCAAAATGTGCGTGGAAAAGTCTCAAACGGGCCAACCGGACAACTATGTAAGCACGGAACCGCCAAAGGATATTATCCCGCTGCTGAGAAAGTTTGCTGGATTGGCCGAAGAATGGCTGGCAAATAATGAACCTGCCGATTTCCGTGAAGACCTTTTGGACATTTATTTCAAAGTCAGTGCTTTCTTGCGAACCTTTGAGATGTATGATGAAAGATATGTGACCTATGCCGAGAAGACGGACAAGGAAGTAAAGCTTAAACTTTTTTGCGTTAACCCCTCGCATCTCTTGCGGCAGGCTTTAGCGCGGGGACGAGGGGCTGTCTTTTTTTCGGCTACTCTGACGCCGCTTAATTACTTCCGGGAAATGTTCGGGGGTGAGGAACCAGATGGCAGGATTGCAGTCGCTTCTCCTTTTCCTAAAGAGAACTTATGCCTGCTCGTTGCCGATACGATCAGCACCACTTATAAAACAAGAGAGCATACTTATGATGATGTTGTTAAGAGCATAACGGCTGTAATTGAAGCAAGAGCCGGAAACTATTTGGTGTTTTTGCCATCATATCGCTATATGGAAGAAGTGTACCGGCGGTTTTGCCTGGAAAACCCATTAATTAAGGTAATCCGGCAAGTTGGCGAAATGGCCGAAGAGGAACGGGCTGTATTTTTACATCAGTTCTCCGGTGACAATACAGATACCCTTGTAGGGTTTGCCGTACTTGGAGGGGTATTTGGCGAAGGTATTGATTTAACAGGTGAACAGCTGGTCGGTGCTATTATCGTCGGTGTAGGCTTACCACAGGTGTGTTTGGAACGGGAAATCATCAGGAATTGTTTTGATAAAGAAAACCGTCAGGGCTTTGAATATGCCTATGTTTATCCGGGAATGAACAAAGTCCTGCAATCAGCCGGACGGGTAATTCGTACCGAGCAAGACCGGGGGCTGGTTCTCCTGATTGACAACAGGTTTTCGCAATCCAGGTATAGAAGGCTATTTCCCCAGGAATGGAATGGGGCTGTAAACGTGAGAACCATCAGCAATATAGCTAATATGGCAAAAAGGTTTTGGGTAAAGAAGCAAAAGCAATAAATTTATGCTATAATTAGATTGCCAGAAAAATACACATGGAGGTAATAAAAAATGGGACAGTTCATTAGATTTACCCTGGGTATTGTTTTTTGTATCATCGTTTCGGTAATTACTTCACCTTCGGCTCAGGCTGCATCCGGACAAGCAGCCCCAGCACAGACAACCATGAAGGTTAAGGTTAGCATTGACCAGCCTGATATATTCTGGAATTATACTTTTTTGACTAAAGACACTACTCTTGGAAAACCAGCCACTGTTAAACTGGTATGGAGTGTAGGCGAAGTACCAAAATCGGAAAAAACCGAAGTCGTTGTTAATACAGGAAAAACCGCCGGCCAGTTGGACATTTCCACTGAAAAAAAGGCCTTGGTCAATATTAATGCCATCGTTTATGATTCAAAAAACAATAAATTAGGTGTTATAAACCTGCAAATCCAAAACAACGGACAAACCGAGAATATCACAATTTCACCGCCTGAATTTACTGAACCTAAGATCATTTGGAGCAATGCATAAGTGAAAATAGTAAGAACCCACTCAAGGTAATACCGAGTGGGTTCTTTTATCTTGGTGCATAACATTCGAAAGCTCTTTCCATCTCAACAATTGCGTATCTTCCTCTTTTTCAGCTTATCGTGTAATTATCAATTTATTTTTCAGTCTCATTCAAAAGAAATCAGTATATCTACAATTTCCGGGTAGTTTCCGATACGGATAGGCGGACCCCAGGTACCAAACCCGCAGGAAACAATTACATGATCACTGCCTTTTTGCAGATAACCCCAATCATTCTCAAATATGCGGGTTGTTAAAAGATTGTTGGGAAAAAATTGCCCATGGTGAGTATGTCCCGACAGCTGCAGATCGACACCGTTTTGCTGCCCCTCCTCCAGATGAAAAGGTTCATGATCTAACATAATAACCGGCAGGCTGCGATCAACCCCATCCATGATCCTGGGTAAATTCAGCCTGTTTTTGCCTGTCACCCTGCCGACCATCGGGTCATCACGTCCAACAACGTAAAACTGTTCATTTACCTTAATATATTCATCACGCAGCACCTTCACACCAGCCTGGCGCAGATGTTCAACCGCAAGTTCGCTGTTGCCGCCAAGGTACTCATGGTTACCCAGAACAGCATACACGCCAAATCTGGTTCTCAGTTTACTTAGCCCCTCCGGCATTTTCTGTTCGACAAACCGGCTCACATCCTCATCTATCGTATCACCAGCCAAAAATACGACATCCGGCTCCAGTTGGTTAATCCGGTTAACCAGCATTTCCAGACGGTTGTTGTCAACAATTGGTCCGAGATGTATATCAGATACCAGAACTGCGTGCAATTTCGGCAAGCCGGCAACGGATTTCCCAATCGTTATATCATAATGATGTATGCGAGGGCTACGGGCATTCCAGGAACCATATACCAGCAAAGCGCCAACAAAAATTACCACTCCGATGCCCAAGACAGGCGATGGATATTTTATTGCCGCAAGCACCGAAAAAAATATTTTGCCTATGTTACGTAAAAAATCGATGAGCAGCCAAGTGAAAAAAAAGTAATAGATTGCCGCGAACCAATAATCGCCGACGATGGTAATCCAATCGTTGACTCCTCCCGGATAGTATGCCCTGCTGAATCTTGCCACAAAGGGCGACAGCGCAACCAATATATAACCGGCCCAATATAAAAATGTATAAGGTCCGATAATTTCTTTAAATGATTGAAAAAGCCTTAAACTAACGTAGTAATTGGCCGTACAATAAATAAGAAAAAACACACTTAAAAAAGCAATGAATTGTGAGCTCATAATATTAACTCCTTCGCATCGGCAGTATCCATTCCTAATGACCCCTCCCGTTTTTTAGGCTCCTATATTGGGCTTAAATATTGAATACCATAATTCACCTTTCTTCTTTTATCTTATTATTTCCTCCACAATCTGTGTTAAAAATTAGGAGTTATATTCAGCCTTTTGCTATTAATATTTCCATGTAAGCAACTTAAACATATAAAGCCAAATATAAGTCAACATTTACAGTTGACTTATATTTGGCTTTATACTACTATTATGGTAAATATATGAAATAATGTAAATGTGAGTTAATTATTAATTATTTATTAAAAGAAGAGTTAAGTTTTATTCTAAAATTTTTTGGGGGTGATTTATAAGAATAATCGATAATGTCTAATCGCTTAGGTATTATTAACTTTTAAAAAAGGAGGACCAAATGAAAAAACACAAAGAATGGGGTAAATTATTAGCGTTTGCATCTATTATTTGTCTAGTGCTTTCTATGTACAAGCCTGTCTGGGCAGCTTCAGGCAGCGGTGCCAACAGCACAGCCACCGGCGTAAGTTCTGAAGCTAGCGGCGCTAACAGCACAGCCACCGGTGAAGAAGCTTGGGCGCACGGGGACTACGGCACTGCAGAAGGCCAGCATTCCAATGCCCAGGGATTAGAAGGCACTTCCATTGGCGCGCACTCTTGGGCTTATGGCGATTTAAGCACGGCTGTCGGTGGATGGGCCAGAGCATATGGAACAAACAGCGTTGCGATTGGTGATAATTCTACGTCAGGCGTGAAGGGCGATACAACTATCACTAATACTACTGCGATTGGTACCGGGTCAACTGCAGTCGCTTCAAACAGCGTTGCCCTAGGTGCGGGATCAATCGCCACTCGTGCGAATACCGTATCAGTAGGTTCAGTTGGTAATGAACGGCAAATCACCAATGTAGCCGACGGTACTGCCGGTACCGACGCTGTTAATGTGAATCAATTGCACCAGACGGGAGCTTTGGCAGCAGCCCTTTCAGGACTGTCTGTTCTACCTTTTGACCCCAGTAATAAAGCCCAGATTAGCGCCGGATATGGCAACTATCAT
>JAEYSJ010000321.1 GCA_023434855.1 Bacillota bacterium
CATTATCCGGAAAACAATGTGGCGTTTTTGTGGGATGCGGCGTTAGTGGCTATGGGCAGGCACACCAGAGTGCGCAAGGATTAAATGCTTATGGACTTATGGGAAGCTCACCTTCAATTTTAGCGGCACGGATTTCATATATGCTAAACTTAAAAGGCCCCTGTTTAGCTATTGATACCGCTTGCTCTTCCGCCCTGGTGGCAATAGCGGAAGCATGCAATAGTTTGCAATTGCAGACTTGTGATCTTGCATTGGCAGGCGGTGTAAATGTTCTGTTAGGGCCAGGGTCATTTATTATGCCAAGCAAAGCAGGAATGTTATCTAAAGATGGGCGGTGTTTTACCTTTGATACCCGCGCGAATGGTTTTGTTCCGGGAGAAGGGGTGGGAGTTGTCTTGTTAAAACGACTCTCTGATGCGGTCCGTGATCAAGATCCGATCCATGGAGTGCTTATTGGCTGGGGTATTAATCAAGATGGAAAAACAAACGGGATTACAGCCCCCAGTGTCAATTCACAAATTTTTTTAGAAAAAGAGGTATACAAACGTTTTGGCATTAACCCGGAAACAATTTCATTGGTAGAAGCACATGGAACGGGGACCAAGCTCGGCGATCCCATCGAAGTGGAAGCACTCACGGAATCATTTCAGTCCTTTACCAATAAGAAGAATTATTGTGCCTTGGGATCGGTAAAAAGCAATATTGGGCATCTAATAAAAGCGGCGGGAATAGCGGGAGTGATTAAAGTTTTACTTGCTTTGCAGCACCAAATGCTGCCGCCTACAATTAATTTTGAAACACTCAATGAACATATTTCTTTAGACAACAGCCCATTTTATATCAATACTAAATTACAACCATGGGAAGTTGCCGCAGGAATTCCCCGGCGCGCCTGTATCAGCTCTTTTGGATTCAGCGGAACCAATGCTCATCTTGTAATTGAAGAATACTTGCCCAAGGATAATGATACTTGCCCGCCGATAACATTAAACGCAGGCAACCCCATATTATTTGTTTTATCTGCCAAAAGGAAAGAAGAATTAATAATCTATGCGGAAAATATGAAAGAATGGGTGGAAGCACAGGAAAGCTTCAACTTGGCCGATATGGCTTATACCTTACAAGTAGGCCGCGAAGCAATGGAATATCGTTTAGCCTTTTTAGCGAATACGAGAGAAGCCTTGCTGAAAGCATTACAGGGGTATAAAGATGAGAATCCGTCGACGGGAGTTCTAACCAGTCAGGTGCGAAAAGGCAAAGATGGAATGGCTATCTTTGAAACAGATGAAGATGCGAAATATTTGCTGGAGACCTGGGTTCAAAAAAATAAGCTAAGAAAAGTAGCGGAATTATGGCTGAAAGGTTTGAACGTGGATTGGGCCAAATTATACGGAGACACCCCGCCCAAACGAATCAACCTGCCAACGTATCCATTTGCCATGGAACGGTATTGGCTGCCGGAGGCTGAAACGAAGGCCGGGATTGCAAACAACTTGGCCGCTGCAGTTGCCATTCATCCTCTTTTGCAGCAAAACACATCGGATTTGTCGGAACAGCGGTTTAGCTCCACGTTTACCGGTGAGGAATTTTTCCTGGCAGGTCATATGGTGAAAGATCAGCGGGTATTGCCGGAAATGGCCTATCTCGAAATGGCCCGGGCGGCGGTAGAGCATGCGGCAGGCATTTTGGCAGGAGGTAAAACCGGTGTTCAGTTGAGAAACATAGTTTGGGCCAGGCCTATTGCCGTAGGAAAACAGCCGATGCTGGTGCATGTCGGACTCTTTCCTGAGGAAAACGGCGAAATCACCTATGAAATTTACAGCCAACCTGCAGAAAATAGTACTGAACCGGTAGTACACAGCCATGGCCGGGCAGTGCTTGACCCCATAACCGAGGTTATGACTTTAGATCTTGGGGCCTTGCAAGCCCAATGCAGTCAGGGCATTCTTACTCCAAACCAATGTTATGAAGTGTATAACGCCCAGGGAATCAATTATAGTCTGGGATACAAGGCGATTGAAGCCATATATAGAGGCACGGGACAAGTATTGGCAAAACTGGCCTTGCCTGCGTCCGCCCACGACACGCAAGACCAATTTGTGCTGCATCCCAGCCTCCTTGACGCGGCACTGCAGGCGACGCTGGGTTTAGCGGCAGGCCAGGATGACTTCAAGTTAGCACACCCCTTTGCTTTGGAAGAATTAGAGATTATTGATAAATGCAAGGCCACAATGTGGGCTTTGGTCCGCTACAGCGACGGCGGTAAAACGGAAAACAGAGTCCAAAAACTTACTATCGACCTGTGTGACGAACAAGGAATAATTTGCGTGCGGCTGAAAGGGCTTTCATCGAGAGTGCCGGCAGAGGAAGGAGGATTGCCGCAGCCAGGGTATGAAGATACAATAAATGAAATCATCCCCCCAGAAGCTTTAAAAACGTCTTCCGCGATGCAGGAAAATAAAATGGTTCCAGCAAGCAGTGAAGGCTTGCTGCGGGAAAAAGCAACAAATTACCTGAAAAAGCTGCTGTCTTCCGTGATCAAGCTGCCAGTGCAACAGATTAGTGCCGATGCTCCCTTGGAAAAATACGGCATTGATTCCATTATGGTCATGGATTTAACCAACCAATTAGAAAGAACCTTTGGTACATTGTCCAAAACGCTGTTTTTTGAATATCCAAGCATTCAGACTTTAACCCATTATTTTCTGGGATCGCATCGGGAAAAACTGGTTGATTTGCTGGGAATGGGGGAAAAGATTACTGCAACCGAAACTGTGACGGAGCTTACTGAACCGGTTTACCGCAGCCGGCGGCGAACGCGGTTTGCCTCCCTGCGTCTGGAAACCCGGGAAGAAAAAGCAGCAGGGTCCTTAGATATTGCAATTATTGGTGTTTCGGGGCGCTATCCGGGGGCGGGGAATATTCATGAATTTTGGAAAAACCTGCAGACGGGCAAGGACAGCATCACCGAAATTCCGCCAGACCGCTGGGATCACGGCATGTTTTTTGATGCAGACAAGAATAAATCCGGTAAAACCTACAGCAAATGGGGCGGTTTTCTTGACGGAGTGGATCGGTTTGACCCGCTGTTCTTCAATATCTCGCCACGCGACGCTGAAGTTATGGATCCACAGGAACGTCTGTTTTTGGAATGTGTTTTCGAAACCCTGGAAGACGCGGGCTATACCCGTGAAACTCTCAGCCGGTACAAAGGTTTTGGTTTGGAAGGCAATGTCGGGGTTTACGTGGGGGTAACATATGAAGAGTATCAGCTATATGGAGTTCAGGCGCAGGCTCTGGGCAAAAACTTTGCGATAAGCGGGAATTCATCCTCAATAGCCAACAGGGCATCATATTTCTGTAATTTCCACGGACCCAGCATAGCAGTGAATACCATGTGTTCCTCCTCGCTGTCCGCGATCCATTTGGCGTGTCAGAGCTTGGAGCGAGGCGGTTGTGAGATAGCGGTCGCAGGCGGGGTCAATGTCACCATACATCCTAACAAATATCTGTTGCTTAGCCAGGGCAAATTTGTGTCAAGCAAAGGACGGTGTGAAAGTTTTGGGCAAGGCGGCGACGGCTATGTGCCGGGAGAAGGAGTTGGGGCGGTGCTCCTAAAACCGCTGGCGAAAGCCATAGCCGACGGGGACCATATTTATGGCATCATTAAAAGTACTGCAGTCAATCATGGGGGGAAAACCAACGGGTATTCAGTCCCCAATCCCAATGCGCAGGCTAGTGTCATTAGGCGGGCTTTTAAAGAAGCGGGGATTGATGCGCGGACAATAAGTTATATAGAAGCGCATGGGACAGGGACTTCTTTAGGAGATCCAATAGAAATTGCAGGTTTGGCTAAAGCCTTCGAGGAATACACGCAAGACAAGCAATTCTGTGCCATCGGCTCAGCCAAGTCGAACATTGGGCATTGTGAGAGCGCGGCAGGTATTGCCGGGGTGACAAAAGTATTGCTGCAGCTTAAATATGGTCAATTAGTTCCGTCCCTGCATTCTAAAACGCTGAATCCCAACATTAATTTCGGTGATACACCCTTTGTTGTCCAGCAAGAACTGGCGGAATGGAAACGGCCGGTAGTTGAAATTGATGGAGAAAGCAGGGAATATCCCAGGATTGCCGGCATATCATCTTTTGGTGCGGGCGGCACCAACGCTCATATAGTGATTGAAGAATATATACCCAAGGAGCAAGAACGTCCTCCCATAATGGTTGACAGACAGAATCCGGCCATTATCGTGCTATCGGCCCGGAATGAGGAACGGCTCAAAGAACAGGCACTGCGATTGTTGGCCGTAATCGAAGAGCAGCAATGCACAGACGGCAGCCTAGCCGAAATGGCCTATACTCTGCAGGTAGGCCGGGAGGCCATGGAAGAACGCCTGGGGGTAATTGTGGGGTCTATCCGGGAACTGGCGGAAAAATTGCAGGGCTTTGTGGCTGGAGAGGATGGGATAGAAGACTTATACCGGGGTCAGGTCAAACACAATAAGGAGACCTTGTCTATATTTGCCGCCGATGATGATATGGCAAGCATAATTGATGTCTGGATCAGCAAAAGGAAGTATGAGAAACTTCTCGATCTATGGGTCAAAGGATTGATTTTTGATTGGGACAAACTCTATGGAGGGATTAGACTTTGCCGTATCAGTCTCCCTACATATCCCTTTGCAAAGGAACGCTATTGGATACCTGAGATTGAGGCGGAATCGACCGGCAGCACGGCAGCAATGCCGGCAATGGCCGGCGGGCTTCATCCGTTGTTGCATCAAAATACCTCCGACTTTTCCGGGCAGCGGTTTGCCTCGACCTTTACAGGCCGGGAGTTTTTCCTGGCGGATCATGTCGTGCAGGGTCAGCGGGTCTTGCCCGGGGCAGCTTATTTGGAGATGGCCCGGGCGGCGGTGGAGCAGGCGGCGGGAGTTCTGGAAGAAAGGAAAACGGCCATCCGGCTCAAGAATGTGGTTTGGGCCCGGCCCCTTACTGTGGGCGAACAGCCGGTGCCGGTATACATTGGACTCTATCCGGCGGATAATGGCGAGATTGCCTACGAAATCTACGGCGAGTCCTCAAAGGCTGGTGCGGAAACTGTTGTGTACAGCCAAGGCAGTGCGGTGTTAAGTTCAGCTTCAGAAGCTGCAACTTTGGATATTAAGACCTTGCAAGCTGAGTGCAGCCTGATGAACATATCGTCCAATCAATGCTATGAGGCCTTTAGGGCGATAGGGATTGAGTATGGCCCGGGACACCGGGGACTTGAAACAGTGTATGCAGGAGCGGGCCAGGTTCTGGCAAAGCTGTGCTTGCCTTCTTCCGTAGCCGCTACGCAAAACCAATTCGTTCTGCATCCCGGCTTACTGGATTCGGCATTCCAGGCATCGGTCGGTTTCATGATAAGCTCTGGTGATAGGACGCCTTCCGGTAGCACTGAGACCCTTAAACCGATCGTGCCTTTTGCTCTTGATGAGCTCGAAGTTCTCAGTAGATGCACTTCCGCCATGTGGGCGCTGGTCCGGCCCGGTAACGGCAGTCAAGCTAGGGATAAGGTACAGAAACTCGATATTGATTTGTGCGACGAGCAAGGTAATGTTTGTGTGCGGATAAAGGGATTGTCATCCAGAATGCTGGAAGGAAAAGTGAATGCGGTAGGACCCGCAGCCACTTTCGGGACTATTATGCTCCACCCTTGCTGGCAAGAACAAGTCGTTGCCCAAGAAGACACAGTTCCAGACTATGTTCAGCATATAGTGATACTCTGTGAGCCGGATAAAATTTCCCAGGAAATCATTGAAACCCAAATGAACGGGGTGCGTTGCCGCATTTTAGAATACAAACAGGGAGGTATGGAGGAACGGTTTGAAAACTATGCTATCCAAACGTTCGAAGAAATCCAAAACATCTTTAAAGAAAAACCCAGAGGCAAAGTATTAATTCAGATTATTACTTCCGTTCAGGCAGAACAACAACTTTTTGCCGGACTCTGCGGACTTCTGAAAACTGCTCATTTAGAGAATCCCAAACTAATAGGACAGCTTATTGAAATAGAACCAGGTGAAAATTTGGATGGAATCATAGAGAAACTGCAGGAAAACAGCCGGAGGTCTATGGATAATCATATTCGGTACCAGGGTGGCAAACGACACGTTGTCGTTCCGAACGAAGTGAAAACTTCTCCGGAAATAGTAAAGATCCCCTGGAAAGACCGGGGGGTCTATTTAATTACCGGCGGCGCCGGCGGTCTGGGATTTATTTTCGCCAAAGAAATTGCCCATAAAGTTAAGAATGCGACCCTGGTTCTCACGGGTAGATCGCAGCTCAACGCAAAGAAGCTAGTCAAGCTAAAGGAACTGCAAGACTTCGGTGCCCAGATCGTATACAAGCAAGTGGACGTGACCCAAGAGAAGGCGGTTGTTAACTTAATCCAAAGCATCCAGGCCGATTTCGGCGGCATCGACGGCATTATTCATAGCGCGGGAGTGATTCGGGATAACTTCATCCTCAAGAAGACTAAAGATGAGTTCTTGGAAGTTCTGGCTCCCAAGGTCACAGGATTGGTCTATCTGGATCAAGCCAGCAAGGAACTGCCGCTCGATTTTTTTATATTCTTTTCTTCCGGGACAGGAGTTGTTGGCAATCCGGGCCAGTCCGACTATGCAGTTGCCAACGCTTTTATGGACGCCTACGCTAAATTTCGCAGTGCTCTGGTGGCCTCAAGCCAACGCCACGGTCAAACTCTGTCGATCAATTGGCCGCTGTGGCAAGAGGGCGGGATGAGTGTTGATGCTGAAACCGAAAAGCTTATAAGACAAAGTACGGGTATGATTCCCATGCAGACATCAACCGGCATTCTGGCCTTGTATCAAGCCTTGGTCTCCGGCCAGGATCAGGTCATGGTGATGGAAGGGGAAATCCAACAGTTCCGGGCTGCAATCTTTAGGCAACAGGCCGGAACAACAGCCCTAGGAGCAACTTATACCATCGAAGAAAATAAGGCAATACCGGTCATTGACTATGATTCGTTCCAGGAAAAAGCCGTGAATTACTTCAAAAAACTGTTGTCTTCATTCAGCAAGCTGCCGGCGCATCGCATTGAAGAGGATGTCCCTATGGAAAAATATGGGGTTGATTCGGTCATGGTCATGCAAATGACCAATCAATTGGAAAAAACATTCGGTTCGCTATCGAAAACATTATTTTTTGAATATCCCAACATTCAAGATTTAACCAGATATTTCTTGGATAACTATCGCGACCAACTGATAGAATTATTGGGAGTTGAGGATAGAGCAGCGGCGCCTGCTGGGAATCCCAAAGATTTTGCAGCTGCAACAGAAACGGAAAAACCAGTTGCTGGCAGCCGCCGGCTACCGCGTTTCGCATCGTTGCGTGTAGTAACCCAGGAAGAAAAAGAGGGCGTGGACATTGCTATTATTGGTGTCTCCGGACGCTACCCTCAGGCGGATAATATTCAGGAATTTTGGAGAAATCTGCAGGGCGGCAATGATTGTGTTGTCGAAATTCCTAAAGACCGCTGGGATCATAGCCTATACTTCGATGAAGATAAGAACAAACCAGGAAAAACTTACTGTAAGTGGGGAGGCTTTTTAGAAAATGTAGATCAATTTGATCCACTTTTCTTCAATATCGCACCGCGAGATGCAGAGATTATCGATCCCATGAGTCGTCTTTTCATGGAGACCGTTTGGAATCTACTTGAAAACGCGGGCTATACGCGCGAAACCTTACAACATGAATATCAATCCAGAGTCGGGCTTTATGTCGGTGCAATGTATCATCAATACCACTCTTTTAACTCCGATATTATTAAAGAATCGGCAATCGCTACATCTTCTTACAGTTCTATTGCCAATAGAGTTTCTCATTATTTTAATCTTCAAGGCCCCAGTATAGCTATCGATACCATGTGCTCATCTTCTGCCATTGCAATTCATATGGCTTGCGAGTGCTTGATAAAGGGAGAGTGTCGATTGGCCATTGCCGGCGGCGTAAATCTTTCGATTCATCCGAAAAAGTACCTGGGGTTAAGCCTTGCTCAGATGCTTGGTAGCCATATCAACAGCAGAAGTTTTGGAGATGGGGACGGATTTCTTCCTGCAGAAGGTGTTGGCGCCGTATTATTAAAACCGCTTACTAATGCCATTCGCGATCGGGATTCGATTCTCGCTGTTATAAAATCGACGGCAATCAATCACGGGGGGCATTCTAACAGATATACTGTTCCCAATCCCAATGCACAAGCACAACTGATCGAGGAGAATTTTATAAAATCTAAAATTGATCCCCGGACGATCAGTTATGTTGAATCTGCCGCTGCCGGCTCGGCCTTGGGAGATCCAATTGAGGTCGCCGCATTGAGTAAAGCCTTTCGGAAATTTACGACTGACCAGCAATATTGTGCAATTGGGTCTGTAAAATCCAATATCGGTCACGCGGAAGCTGCTTCAGGAATTTCTCAATTAACGAAAGTTATATTGCAATTACAGCATAGAGAGCTAGTTCCTTCCATCAAAGCAGACCCGCTAAACCCTAATATAAATTTTGACAATACTCCATTTTACCTGCAACGAGAACTGCAAGAATGGAAACGACCTGTGGTAAAGATTGGTGGAGAAGAACGCGAGTATCCGCGACGGGCAACGGTAAGTTCCTTCGGGGCGGGGGGATCGAATGCGCATTTGATTGTGGAAGAATACATTCCAGTTCAAGAAGAAACAGTTCATATCGGCGCTGCAACCTCTCCTCAAATTGTTGTCTTTTCAGCTAAAAGCCAAGACCGGCTGCAGGCAGTTGTCGAGCAGATGCTTGATTTCATTGAACTTCAAAAGAATCTTTTTTTGCCTGATTTCGCTTATACCCTCCAAGTAGGGCGTGAAGCAATGGAATGCCGGCTGGCAATGGTAGTGAATACCCGGGATGAGTTGGTTCAGGGTCTGAAGGAGTCTTTAAAATACTTGGAAGAAGGAAAAGAAGGCAAAGAGTCTGAAACTTCCATACCTATCTTTGCAGGAAATCTGGAAGAAAATCTTTCAAGCATTAAGAGACTGCTTTCCGGAAAATTAGGGGAGACCATGGTTGAAATTTTGTTGGAAGAAAAGAACCATGAGAAAATCGCATTCTATTGGACTCAAGGAGGTAAGATTTCCTGGGAATCGCTTCATGCAGGGCAGGAAGTCCGCAAGATATCCTTGCCAACTTATCCTTTTAAGAAACGACGCTGTTGGATTGAGTCTCAGCCTGAGTCAAGAATAATGATAGAATCGAATAAGTCATTAAATAATATCGCTGATGCAGAGATGCATCATTCTCTCAAGGACCGGATTATTGATATTGTATGTCGTTTACTAGGAATGACAGCCGAAGAATTAGATATTAATAAACCTTTGAATAAATATGGCGTTGACTCAATTGTTTTTATGTCAATATATCGACAATTGCAATTGCAGGGGGATCCGTCGATCACTTTGGATAGATTGCTGGAGTCCAAAACAACACAGGATATTATAAATATAGTACTGCAACAAAATGTAGACAAACCAATGCCATTGGCACAACCAGCCAATATTTCTATTGCCACCAGCTGGCCACAATTTCCTGAACTCATTCATCTCAATCAGAGTTTGCAAGGACGGCCAGTATTTTGGTTTCATGGAGGGCTGGGCGGCGTGGAAATATATCATGCAATCGCTCGGAAGATCAAGCGGCCTTTTTATGGGATTCAAGCGCGAGGCTGGATGAACGATTGCTCTCCTTTGCAAGGGATCCAGGAAATGGTCGCATTTTATAAAAATATTGTACAATCGGTGCAACCGGAGGGTCCTTATGATCTAGGCGGATATTCCTTAGGCGGAATCTTGGCGTATGAGATCACACGCCAATTGCAGGAGTCGGGGCGGGCCGTCAATTCAATTGTTATGCTGGATTCAATTTTTTTCACGGAAGTGAAAAATAAATATTCTCTCAAATCTTTGATCTTGCAAATAGTTAATATTGCGTTGCTAACAACAATTTTGCATGAACCTCAAAAAATAACTCAAACTCTCGTTCATCGGGAAGAAGTAAATATTGATTTAACAGATGAGGCATATTTACAACAAGTAATTGAGCTGGCCCAAACACGCGGCCTGGCTAAACCGGTAACTCAATTGCGTACTCAGATTCAGCAAAGCGTAAAGGTTCAGCAGGCTTATAATTTTGACGGTTTTTCTATTTTATCGTTACCAGATCCTCATGCGGTAACTTGTTATTATTTTCGTAATAGCAGCGGATTATTCTGGGGAGAATTAGAACCCTATTTTACAAGTGCAAGTGATAATAACTCATTTGATTATATAAATTATTGGGAAGAATGGAAGCGATATCTTCCTAATTTTTATATGACAGATGTGGATTCTCCCAATCATATGATGCTATTATCTGAATCCAAATCAATTGAAAAAATTATTGCTTTTTGTGAAAAACTGTACTCTGAGGAAGAAATGTCTGAAATTTAACGTCATAATAGAACAATAATTATTTTATTACGAGGAGTGAGGGCATGAGCATTTTGTTCGAACCTGTAAGTATAAAGAATATGTTCCTTAATAACCGCTTCGTCAGGTCGGCAACTTATGAAGGTTTAGCTGTTAATGGTCATGTAACTGAACAACAAATAAAATTATATTCCGACCTTGCTGATGGCGGTGTAGGTCTAATCATTACCGGCACGGCTTATGTTCATCCTACCGGTCAGGCATCACCGTTGCAGAATTCTGTTGCGGCGGACAAGTTTGTCGACGGCTATAAGAAACTAACAAAAGCGGTTCATGACCGAGGCACCAAAATTGCCATACAACTTTATCATGCCGGCAGGGATGCCATAGTAATGGAAAAAGCCATTAACCATCCACTGAATTATACTCCTCTGGCGCCATCATTTGTTGCCGACGATCCCCATCACAAAGGAAGACATCGCACAATGACAGAAAGTGAGATATGGGAAATAATTCAGTCTTTTGGCAGCGGGGCACGAAGAGCAAAAGAAGCTGGCTTTGATGCTGTCCAGCTCCACGGCGCTCATGCGTACCTTTTAATGCAATTTCTTTCACCGATTACAAACCGTCGAAAAGATCAGTGGGGTGGGACTCTTGAAAACCGACTGCGGTTTCATCGCGAAATATACAAGGAGATCAGGAAAAATGTTGGCGATGACTATCCGATACTTATTAAACTGGGAGTTCAAGATGGTTTTCCCGGGGGATTTGAGTTTAATGAAGGCAAGCAAGCCGCGAAGATACTTGCGGATATAGGGTTTGATGCTTTGGAAATTAGCCAAGGGTTGAGAGGAAATACTGTTGAAGAAACTGAGTGGCGGCCTTGGATTAATAGTGTCGAAAAAGAAGCATGCTTTGGAAATTGGGCTCGGGAAATAAAAAGAGAAACAGATGTTCCCATCATGATGGTTGGCGGACTTAGAACTCTTTCACTGATGGAGGAGAAAATTCAGAATAAAGAGGCCGATTTTATATCGTTAAGCCGTCCCTTTATTAGTGAACCGGGTCTAATTAACGATTTTAAAACTGACAAAAAGAAAAAGGCAAAATGTATTTCGTGCAATAAATGCATCATTGAGATTATCCGGGCAAGACCTGTTTCTTGTTTCCAAAACGCTGAAAGTTAACAACAGCAAAGTTATTCATTACCCCATAGCGATTGTTTTCCCGGATAGGGAGAGGTATGTGCGCGCGTCAGCGTGACCCAGGCCCGAGGAATTGCAAGAAAAATTCCTCGGGCTTATTCTGTGCTTATCTTTATTTATTGCAGCAATTACTGCCCGACCCTAAACGGCCTACTATGTTACTTGCCCCTCAAAAGAGGTCACTTGGGTCTGGTGGTTCATACTTGTCCTCTATTTCCTCATCCATTTCCTGCTTGCGTATATATTCCCTCACCTTCGCCTCATCTCTTCCGACCGTACTCACAAGAACATCCATCGAGTTAATTCCATCATACGGGGAATATTGACACAATATGGTTATCCAGGATAATTACCCAAAATCGGAGGCGAACGCCGAATGGCAATAGCCGGAGGTGTGAATTTATCGATTAATCCTTTAAAGTATTTAGGATTAAGTCTTACCAACATGATAGGAAGACATAAGAATAGTAGAAGTGGCTTTGGCGAGGATATTCGGACTCAAAACCGATCTTAACAAAGGAATGGTCGCTGCATTCCATTCGCTGTCCGCCGTGTTGCCGTTAAGCGCTTGGCTGATTAAGGGAATGGCTTTATTGGCTATTGTGCCGATTCCAACTTGGTTTTTATCAGGGAGATGGGCCTTGATGTGGCCCTGAACAATTTTAAGGCCATAGTAGTCGTTCTGATTACACATTCATATTCCCCGTACATGACAATATTGGTTGTATCGCCATGAAGAATGTCCATATCCAAGTCAAATTCGGTATAGACCGACAAAGCGAAATTGGAAAAAAGTTTATCCGGGTCAACAGCATAAATCCGGTCAAGACAGGGGGCAATTGCATCATCCTTCAAATTGGCTGAAGCGACGCCGCACTGGTTTTTCCGCCACAATCTATACGAGGAACACGAGAGTAGAAGTAGCATTCATGCTGAAAAAAGTTCATATGCCGCCAGACTTTTTCCTCAGTATCATACGCTTTGCTTTTTGCTCCGCATTGAGGGCAAGCGAATTCGCTGCCGCATGGAAAGTCAATGAAAATATCTAGACGTTTCTCTTTCGCGTTAAATTCAACTTTAGTCACCATCCATGGCTTCTCTAAACCTAGTGCCTGAGCAAACAGTTGATTATGATCCATATCAACGATCCCTTTTGGCATATTTTGCTATGGTGTGTCTGCTACTTTGGTGGGGTTATCCACCTAAAACGTCGAAGAGCCAAATTTTCATTTTCATAACTATTTGTATCGCCATAATAGCGGCGAGAGGGAGGTTTAAGTCAATGTACGAGGATTATAAAAAAGGAATGGTTCACGAAACTTCAATAGTTTCTTCTAATGCCACAATTGGCAAAAATGTTGAAATAGGTCCCTATGCCGTCATTGGTGATGATGTTCAAATTGGAAATGGATGTAAAATAGGTCCCAGTGTTGTTATCGACGGCTTTACGAAGATTGGAAAATACAATCGGTTTTATAGTGAAGGTTTGATTGGGTCTAAAGGAAACTATTTATCTTTAGGAGACAATAATATTTTTAGAGAGTTTGTAACAATTAATTCGACGGAGAATAAAGCGGGAGGAGTAACTACTATTGGAAATAATAATCTTTTTCAAGCGTATTCCCATATTAGCGTTGATTGTATAATAGGTAATAATGTCACCATTGGAAATATGACTTATTTAGGTAATTTTATTGTAATTGAAGATAGAGCAACAATTAGTGCCTTACGTGAAATTGATGACCATGTTAAAATAGGAAAGATGGTTATGGTGGGGGGAAAGGGGAAGGTCAAAGAAAATATACCTCCTTTTTTTTTAGCAGATGGTAAGATTGCTAAAGTGATTTCGACTAATGTAGTAGGGTTAAAGCGTAACGGAATTACGCCTATAGTTAGAGCAGAGCTAAAAAAAGCCTATAAAATATTATATAGATCTAACTTAAATATTAGCCAAGCTTTAGAAGAGGTAGAACAAAAACTGACAATGTTTCCGGAAGTAGAATATTTAGTTAATTTTATGAGAATTCACCAATTTAGGTAATGTAGGAGTGCCGAGGGTATATCTTTTCGTGTTTCGAACATTCACTGTTCCTCGAACTGGCGATAACTGAACTCAAGGCGCAGGGAATTAAGGTCGAACAGATTCTGGCTGCGCCTCTGGACAGACCCGCTTCCAAACTTCAAGTGATCGATTCCATCCATAAGGCCGACGAAGCAAGCATCCTGGATAGTGTTTTCATCACCGGCGCTTTCTGCGCGGTGCTCGGGACGACCTATGGGTTCGTGTGGACAGGCGGCCCACTGCTATGGGGGTGTAAGCGGGGTGGCGGTCGGCACACCAATGTCATAAAGCTATAGTGTAAATAAAAGGAAATAATAAAGATTGAGAAGAATAGAAGAAAGTTAGAAAAACAACAAAAAATACTTGACTTTTTTAAAACACCCCAACAATCGAGATGGATACCTTTTTAGGGTATATCTTCTCATTATTGGGGTATAAAGATGTTAAAAAAATTTCTGACTTCTCTTGAAATAGCCAGAAAGAAAATTATGATCCTTATTTTATGTTTGCCTACCGTACAAAAAGTACTTATTTTACAAAAGAAACTGCTAAAATGAATTTTAAGGATGCAATATATTTCGATTAAGACATACTTTTGATGTCTTACAGGTCAAATTTGCAAGGTATTTAATTCAGGGTAGTAAAATACATAAATGTAAAAAATATACAAATATTTTAGAATGAAGGAAGGGATGGAAATTTTCATGCGAAGCAAGAAAAATATATTTATTAAAAGTATTATCTTTATTTTGCTGATTTGTCTTACTTTACTTGTAACATCATGTATAAATAGTCAGCAATCACAAGTTACACCGCAAACTGGTATTTCGTGATCCCAATTCAGCGGTTAAAGAAGTTACAACATGCGTTAACGGTGAGCGACCTGATCCCAATAAAACCCGGATGGAGCAAGAATATGGGACGCGTCACTAAAAGAACGACAGGATTACTACAAACAGTGCCTTGATATTGTTCCAGAAACCACAATCGGTGTCAAAGATACCGATGTGAATAGAATTGCTCAGGAATTGATTTACAAAAAATTTCCGAAAAAACCGGCGTTACATATGATAATCTGATTCAAGATAATCAATCAAGAAATCTAACTGATGGATTTAATGCTGGAACAAAGATGACCTATAGACCGGATCAAATTGACTTCAATCGTGCTGATCAAACCCTTGCTCAAGATAACACAAACTCCAATAATAGTGTAACCGCCTGGAATGTGGGATATAAAGAATTAATTAATAAAATTGCTAATTGTTCGACCGAGAGAGACAGGATAAGCATGATAAACGCCAACAGCTATGCGTTAGAACAATATAGAGGATCGGGAATAAACACTTACAATGATTTGCAGTCTCTGGAGCAGAACCATTACAACAAAGTGATAGACGATATAGCTAATGCCGGAAGCGATGAAGATAGGGCGCGGTTGATAAAGACAGTAATAAATGGTGAACTAGCAGCATTTAAAACCTGTGGATTCCCAATTATCAACGAATTGCAGTACTTAGAGCAAGACCGTTACAGCAATGATCTAATCAATAATCATACTACTGCCAATATAGAGGAAGGAATAAACTATTACAAAAATAACGGTGAAATAGATGCATTTCGAGCATGTGAGTTCAAAAATGGTGGTGTTGATAATGAGCTGACTTACATAAGAAATTATTTTGCCGCTCAACGGCAAGCGGATATTTCCCAAAGCACCGGAAACGACCAGCAACAAGGCCGTTCAGATAACCCCATGAAAGAAGAAAAAGAGGTGTCGCAAAATTACGGGAATACACCATCAGAAATACAAGCCTCGGCCTCAAATATAGATATTGATAAACATTTCAATAATGCCATTCAATTTATAAATGATTACCACGGCGAAGTAAGCCAAACTTTGGGCAAGAATCCTCAGCCACTGTCTTTAGATATTGGTAGAGGCAGGTAACTCGAATAAAGTTTAAGAGAAGTTAACGATGTGGATGATCAAAAAGGAGATATATTGCTTAAACAGGACGAAATGCGGATAGCAAAGCAATATGAGGCCCTAGACAAAAAAATGATTCAAAATTTGACACAATCATCGAATTGTTGTTTGCGCAGAGTTTTGAAACCTAGCCAGTAATAATCAGCAACAAAGGGTAATAACAACAGACAAATATGCAGCAACGCAAATTGTTATTCATGAAATGATATAAGTCCTCCTGGGCCCACCAGTAAAATCAAAGGTTCTAGCTTACCGCTAGAACCTTTTTTAGTCATCGGAAGAATGCCCGCCTAAGCCTATAACTCTGGCACATCGCGGACAGACGTATATAACTTCCCCAAAAGGAGCATCAACATAGCACAAATCCTCGCGGGGCCACATCTTATCACAATTTTGACACCTTTTTAGATCACCATCCTCGTCTAATTCATATTCATCTTGGAAATCGTCCTCATCATAGTCATCCATATCGCTGCTTGGTCCAAATACCATATTTATCCTCCTTCATATTTTGAGTAATCTCTTGGAATTCAGACATGCTAACCTTGGTCTTTTTTACTTTTCTCCAGCAAGTAGGTGTGTTGACACCACCCTAAAGGGTGAACAAATTGAAATCCGTAGGGTTCATCTGAAGCGAGATGTCGCGTTACTTGGACAAATATTCAATTAAGCTGATATAAGTGTTTGCTCATCTCAACTAAGAAAGGGGACATGATTCCATTATAATAAAGGCAAAGACGATGGAGAGCACGTGTGCAAACTATATATAAAATGTGGCAATCTTCATCCTGACCGTAATTGTCGTCATTTGCATTAACAACCAACACTGCATCAAATTCTAACCCTTTTGCCAGATATGACGGAATTACAACAACTCCACGCTGGAACTCGTCATCTTCTTCGGTTATCAAATTGAGCTTAATATGAGATTTTAGGTCGGAGAAAACGCTGATTGCTTCCGCAGCGTTCTTAGTAATTACCCCGATAGATTGCCAGCCTTCTTTAAGAATCGCTCTAATGGTTTGCACAAGGGCAGTGTCTAAGTCAGTCATCTTTTCTATTCGTGTTATTGAAGGTAAAGGGCCGAGTCGGTTGACTGGCGTCACTTCTGTTTTATATGGGAGGAGAGCCTGGCAGAAAGCCTGAATTTGTTTTGTTGAGCGGTAACTACGTGTGAGACGAAACATAAGGGAATTATCGATTCCGATAATTTCACGCATATTTTCAAAGGTTGCTGTGTTTAAAAACGGGTGGATAGATTGAGCGGAGTCTCCTACGACTGTCCATGTGGCATTAGGGAAGAGATTTGTGAGGATTTTTAATTGCAGTGTCGTATAGTCTTGTGCTTCATCAATTACTAAATGCCTAATATCTCGATTTATGGGGAAGCCTTGTAAAACACCTTGAAAATAAAGAAAAGCCGGAGTATCTTCATATGGAAGTATGCCATTATTTATGTAGTCAAGTGTTTGCTTTTGAATTGAAGGCCATTGCTGCTGAAAAGTAGTAATTGACGAAGGTAAATTGAGTGGTACGCGGGGATCTTCAAAAAACATTTTATATTCGGATAATGGATTTAAATTGGTGAGTTGCTCAATTTTTTCAATGAAGTGATCGAACTCTTTTTTAGCACAAATTCTTGCAAGAGCTTTAATTGTCTTTTCATTAACTTCCTCCGCGCTTGCTATGATTTTTGCTTCTTTTTCCTTGCGGACAGCATGAACAAGTGGACGCATTCTCACTTGAATTAATTTTCTTATCTTTTGAAGTCGAATTGTCGCGGGCATGCAGGAAAAACTAGCTAAATAGTAGTGTAGCCACTCTTCTTTTTTAAATATTATTTGACCACGGAACTCAATGTCTGGATAATTATCAACCAACCTTGTTTGAATCCAATCTAAGTATTCTTGTATTGCCTGCTCAAAAAATCTCGACGATTTAAACCGAATGTTAGCAACCCGAATCGCGTATTCGTTGGCAAATTTGTTTGATAACATTCTTTCTAGGTGAGAACTTCTGTTTTCCAACATTACCGGAAGTTCGTTTATTGATCGAGAAACGTAATCTTGGAAAGTCATTTGGAGAACATTTTCTTCTCCTATTTCCGGTAAAACATTTGAAATGTAATCACTAAACAAATGATTCGGTGAAAGGATTAAAACGTTTCTGGCATGAAGAATATCTCGATCCTGGTAGAGGAGAAAAGCAATCCGGTGTAAGGCCACGGAAGTTTTACCACTACCTGCTGGTCCTTCGGCGAAAACTGCTCTGTGGCTCGTGTCGCGGATTATATGGTTTTGTTCACGCTGAATACTATTAACGATTGTATGCATTTTGTCATCGGCGCTTTTCCCCAATATTTCTTGTAGAATTTCATCGTCTATTTTTAAATCAGCATCAAACATGTACTCCATACAACCGTTAGTTATTTTGTATTGTCGTTTTAAAGTTATCGTTCCGTTTATTGTCCCTTCAGCACAATTATACCAAGCTTTTCCCAGCCCGAAATCATAGAACATTTCTGATATTGGTGCCCGCCAGTCGTAAACGAGAAATTCTCCGTTTTCTTTATTAGTTAAACTGGAAATCCCCACATATATTTGTTCCGCATTAAATTCATACCTTGCAGGTTGCTCTGCAAAATCAATCCGTCCAAAATAAGGCGAGTTTAACATCTTTTGCAATTTAAGAGGGGTGCTATACGTAATGGCGGAAAGTGCTCGCTGGCAATTTGCCATTTCTATGATTTGCGCTTCATCGCCCACATTGCCGCCAAAGTGCTCCCAGTAATTTAACAAAGTATTTTTTAATTCAGACTGTTTTATATTACATATTTCTTCGCTAATTGCAAGTTGGTTATTTATTTGTTCAAGCGTTGCCGCTAGTCTGATAAATTCATTCTTGTTTTCTTGGTCGTTCATATTAGCCTCCATTGAAAGTTTACCCTATATGACCAAGCCCTCCCAAGATCCCCCTTTTCGCTAGGCAGAAGTATAAAATTTTTAAGAATATCAATATAGTATTTCTCAATAGATTCAGAAATACTATTACTATCATTAATAGAAATGTCATTTGTTTGATGAGAAGTAATTTGAGAAGGATTACTATAGGTGAATGTACACCATAAGCATAGAAAAACAATAACAACGCTATTAGAGTGTGTTTTAAAAAACACACTTTCCTTAATATTCTTTTTAAACTGTTACAAAATACCCCGATGCTAAGTGCCCAGGAAGCCGCACAGACAGGGTATATCCGGTTTGTACGTTGGAAAGCTCAACGACAAAGAAGGGTATTTTGTAACAGCCTCTATTAACATCTATTATACGTTTTATATTTATTATTCCTTACCTTGTATAATCCTCCTAATATTTGTAATTAATTTGCTATGATGGTAATTTTAATTCACGTCCGATAACGCTAGTTGCGTTGTGTAAAAAAATCGCCATTCCCAACCGTGGTGGCGGTTACTACTTTGTTACGCGTTGCGCTATCATCGGTCGGTTTAGTTCAATAAGTAGTTATCAACTAAAAACCCACGTCCCTTTTATGTAGGACGTGGGTTATATCTGCTTATTCAAATCACCGGAATCTCCTCCCTATGTACTTTAAGCATTCAGAGTGACTATTTCATTGGAATCCCCTCCACTTCTGGTAAATCTTATCTTTGATATAATAGTAACATTATTAATGATGATTGTCAAATAATAATTATTATCTTTGATATTTTTTCGTCCGGTAGTACTACTTTCCGTCAACCGAAGCTCAGATACACAATTTCCCCTTTCATTTACCATATTTTCATGATATTCCAATTAAGTTGTTTTTACATTATCAACAATTAACACATTGCATATGCTGTATTCTTGCAAGTTAGTTTATTAATATATTTTTAAAAAATGCCAATGCTTTGCAAAATGATAAATTGCATTTTGCAAGGCATTGGCATTTTTGCCATAATGTTACTTTATTTCAATTATTATATTGATTAATGAAGGTAATTTACTATATTATGGAATTAATTCGGGAAAAATGTAAAATTTCCCAATATAAAGTAGAGGAGAAGTGATTTTGTGAAAAATCTGGCACAGGTAGTCGAAAAACAACAAGAGGAGGCTATAATAATTGGCAAAGCAACAACACGTGAGGAAAGAGACGAGATTTTTCGCCTTCGGTACAGTGTTTATGCCGAGGAAATCCCTTACAATCTTGTGAATGTTGATCACAAAAATAGACTTTTATATGATGAGTTAGACAAAAAAGCTATCATTCTCTATGCCAAGATGGGATCAAAAATTATTGGTACAGGAAGAATCAATGTTGGCAGACTATCGGATTTTCCTTCTGATTTGGTACAAACATATCGTATGGACAAGTTTAAAAAATTTTATGACGCACAGGACGAGCCTTATTTTGCGGTAGTTTCTAAAGGAATGATACTTCCGGAATACCGTAGCACCCCCGCTATGTACCAAATCATGGCGAAACTATACGACTTATATTGCGATTATGGCGTACAATTTGCATTTGTAAATTGTAATTTTCATTTAATTCCGTTTTATGAGCATTACGGAAGTCGCCGCATTGATAAAAATATCGTAGACCCAAATATTGGCGCAATGGCAAGTCTCGTTATGTTGGTAGACGATGTCAAACATCTTCGGGCAGTAGGTTCACCTCTATTTCGTAAAGCCCGTAAAAGAGTAGGTTTAAATAATAATGTTGTTGATTGGTTTAAAAAAGAATTTTCTTTCGAAATAGAAACAGCTATTCATAGTCGGTTTACGAGCGAAGAGGAATTATGGAATATCATTTACCAGTACCTTGGTAATATGCCAAATCAGGTCATACATTTACTTAAAGAGTTATCCACTGAAGAAGCAAAACTTTTTTTACATTCATGCAGCAGTATCGTTCATTGTCATGCAGGAGATTGTATCGCTGTAGGTGACAATGCAAGTCAGGAACTAAGTATTTTGCTTTCAGGAAAAGTTCAGTCGGCAACAGGTGAAAACATTAAGCCAGGACAGCAATTCGGCGAGAATGGTATTGACAAACGTGCAATACATTCCAAAAGCTATATAGCAACAGAAGATACAACTATATTGGTTTTATCCTACTTTTTATTTAATAATTTTCGTAGAAGACATCCTGATATTGCCCGCAAGATACTCTATAGCATGCAGAAGCAAAACTATTATTTATATACTCAGAATCACAAGATCATTGGATAAAAAAATATATAAACCACTGTAAGCAAACGAGTGGACTAGTAAAATTTATAACTAGTCCACTCGTTTTTTTCAATAATTAGTAATTATTTTATATATTACCCAATGATACCAAATTTGTTATAATATAACTATCGGAAACTTTTTTGAGGAGAGATAGCTAAAATGAATTATTTACAGTTATCTAGTTTTGCAGCAATAACTGGTACTTTTTTCATGGAGCTGATTTATATATATCTTTATGTGCTCTATCGTGAACGTTTTATGGGGCTCTGGATTAGTAGTTGGACTGTTTTTTTTGTCAGGGTTATTTTGTTTGATTCCGGATTAATCAACTGGAAGGAAACACCGTTAGATATTATCTTATATCAGATGATCTATATCTTATGCACTTTTCTTTTTCTTTATGGAACACATGTCTTTATCGAGCGGTCACTAACTAGGTACTGGAAGTATATTGTTTTAATAACAATAGGTTTGAGTATTATATTTTCATTTAGCCAAGTGCCTTTATCGATAAAATTAGTTCCTCCCACTTGGTTCGCTACTGTCGTACTTATTCATGCAGGTACAATTTTTATAAATATCAAAACACGTGGAATGGGAAGATATATTACCGGAGGGGCCTTCATTGTATGGGGAATTTTCACCGCCTTAATTCCATTATATGCTTACAATGACGAACTTCCATGGTGGATCAGCCTCATATGCGGAATTTCACGTCTTTTCATTGCTATTGGCATCATATCAGTGTATTTCGAAAAAACAAGGGCCGACTTGATTATTAATCAAGAATCTCTGCAACAAACTAACCGTGAACTTAATAATTTTTGTCATTCAGTTGCCCATGATTTAAAAGCTCCATTGCTTTTAATCAATAGGATTAGTGGACAGCTTATGCAGGGTCACTCAGATAAACTTAATAGTGTCGAACACGAATTAATTCAGCATATGCAGGAAAAATCAGTAGAAGTTATTAAAATTACCGATCATTTATTGGAGTTATGTAAAATGTCCGAAATGCCGATGAAAGTTGAACTTATTCAATTGGAGACACTATTTCGCGAAGTTTATGATGAATTGATAAAAATTCAACCAGAAAGACAGGTGGAGTTTAGAACAAAGCAGCTTCCTGTTATTTATGGCGATACTGTTATGATTAAGCTGCTGGTTCGCAATATTCTTTCAAATGCCTTAAAATTTACGCGTAACCGGAAACAAGCAATTATTGAAGTTGATACAAAGGAAGCCGAAGATAATTATGTGATTTCTGTTAAAGACAATGGTGCAGGGTTTGATATGCGCTATTCTTCAAAACTATTCGGTGTTTTTGAAAGACTTCATTCGGATAATGAGTTTGAAGGAAGCGGAGTAGGTCTTGCTATAAGTCAAAAAATATTAAAAAGGCATAATGGTAAAGCATGGTTGACAGGAAAGGTTGATGAAGGAGCCGTTTTCTCTTTTAGATTTCCAAAGCTTTTACCACAACATCATTCGATGTCCATGCTTGTTGCACCGGATACGATGGTCAGTTAGTTCAATTGAAATAAATTATGGTGTAATATGGATGAGATATGAAAGGTGGAATCCAATGGTACTTTTTAATACTTACCGCGTCTTGACGTCTGTCAAGCTGCGTCTCTGAAAAGAGGCGGGCAAGGCTTACGGGACACATACCAGATTGCCGGTATTGAATTTCCCCTACTGTCTCCACAATGTTATTGCATTTCTTCTCAGAAATACCAAATTTTGTTATAATAGAAATTATTAAAGATACACTGATTTCTAGTATATTGGGTTGAGAGAAAAGGGAAGTGATTAGTATGGATTTTTTTCAGTTATCGGCATTTGGTGCAATAATAGGGACTTTATCGATAGTACTTTTATATATCTATTTATATCTTCTTTATCACGAACGATATATGGGTATGTGGGCTATAAGCTGGACTGCCTTTTTTTCCCGAATTGTAATTTTCGATTCTGGACTCTTTCATTTTAAAGATTCAGCTTTGGGTTATTTTGCCTATCAATTATTATATATTATCTGCTGTATTCTTTTTATTTACAGTGCTCATCTCTTTATCAATAAACTTCCTAATAAATATTGGCTATATAGTATCGCAGTAACTGCTGTTTCGAGTGCGGCATTTTCTTTAATGCAGCTACCAGCTGTCTATAAGCTTGCTCCCTCCGCATGGCTTGGCTGCAGTGTTCTTTTTTATACAGGTACAACATTTATTAATATTAAAACGCGTGGAATAGGCAAGTACATTACAGGAGGTGCCTTCTTTCTCTGGAGTATTTTAACTGCCGCAACTCCTTTTATGGCCTATAACAATGAATTAGTATGGCAGGTCAGTCTTTTTTGCGGGATATTACGTCTCTTTATTACTTCTGGTACGTTGATGGTATATTTCGAGAAAACGCGAGCTGAATTAATAGAACATTTTGATACTCTACAACAATTAAACCGAGAACTCAACAACTTTTGTCATTCAGTATCCCATGATTTAAAAGCTCCCTTATTATTAATTAATAAACTTACTGGATGTCTGGCACGTGGTTGCTCAGATAAACTTGATCATAATGAACACGAATTAATTCAGCATATTCAGGAAAAGTCAACAGAAGTCATTAAAATAACTGATCATTTACTTGAACTCTGTAAAATGGCGGAAATGCCGATGAAAATAGAGATTATAAAATTGGAGACACTATTTCGCGAAGTTTATGATGAACTGATTAAACTTCAGCCAGGAAGACAGGTGGAGTTTAAAATAAAACAACTTCCAGCTATTAATGGCGATACTATTATGATTAAGCTGCTGATTCGTAATATTCTTTCAAATGCCTTAAAATTTACGCGTAACCGGAGACAAGCAATTATTGAAGTTGATGCAAAGGAAGTCGAAGATAATTATGTGATTTCTGTTAAAGACAATGGTGCAGGGTTTGATATGCGCTATTCTTCAAAACTGTTCGGTGTTTTTGAAAGACTTCATTCTGATAATGAGTTTGAAGGAAGTGGAGTAGGTCTTGCAATAAGTCAAAAAATATTAAAAAGGCATAATGGTAAAGCATGGTTGACAGGAAAGGTTGATGAAGGCGCCGTTTTCTCTTTTAGATTTCCTAAGCTTTTACCCCAACAACATTCTGTGTCCATGCTTGTTGCACCGGATACGGCGGTCAGTTAGTTCAATGAAATTAATATAAATATGGATGAAATATGAAAGGTGGAATCCAATGGTACTTTTTAACACTCAGCCAGTAATTAATATTCTGAGCGATTTGGCACGTGGTAATGAGTTGAAAGTTGAGCAAATTGAGGAAGCAATTGACGATCTGGAACGCATAAAGCCTACAATTGTTGCTGAAGATGATGAAGCTATTGATAAAGTCGATGAAATACAGGACTATCTTCAGTATTTGATGACTAGAGAAGAACTTTCGAATGAGGAAATAAAAGAAGAAATATCGGATATGGTTAATGATTTGCGTGACTGGTCGAAGTAGTTATTATAGCCCTCGTTCCAATTCTTCAACATTCTTCATGTCAATCTCGTTTAGAATCTATAAGTGCCCTTTGTTTTAGAATAATTTCCTATACGTTTTGGTGCTATATACCAGTAGGCTGGCAACCGCTATGATGTTAAAATGAATTTGGTGTTGGTACATACTTTGGGGGGATTGGTCATGCGAGTTTTGCTATTATTGGTAATATTTATTTCTTTGCAGTGTTGTGTCGTTCAAGCTGCGGAAAATTCCATGGCAGTTTCTGTACCTGTGTTTACAAGGCACTTTCCTCATTCAAGTCCCGATTTGAATGAACATAATCGTGGTTTTGGGTTGGAGTATACATTACGAAAAGATGTTGCCGTAACGACTGGATTGTTTAATAACAGCTTGCGAAAAGATACCTTTTATGTAGGCGTTCAATATACACCTTATCGTGTATTGGGGCTGCATACCGGCGTTGTCGTAGGTCTTGATTTAAATGGAGGTTATAATTCTGTTAATCCATTCAAGCCTGTAATTGGAGCTTTGCATTTTACTACAGGCAATGAGTCTCCGATTGGCTTCAATATCGATGTACTGCCAGGTGGAGGGTGGAATAGTAATGGAGATGTTTACGGAGCGGCAGCTTTTTCCATGAAGTATTCGTTCTGATAATTGTCGCAAGTTCAGTATTGGAGTTGTTAATCTCATAAATTCTTTATAAAAATAACAATACCCGGCAATAGCCGGGTTTGGTAACTCTTCTTTCGTATTCTATTTAGTATGTGTGTTAGTAGCAATACCTTCTCTTAACAAATAATCCGTAACAACCACCGCAATATAGCTTCCGAATATATTTAACAACGTTATAATCAGAAACCAGCCATTTTTTACAGTTATTATACCTGCTATTTTAATCAAGACATATTGAATAATAAATAAAAAAACAAAAATGACCCCTTTCCACCTCCACTTAATTATCAAGCCATGAATAATCATCGCTATTATAATCCAAATTGAATCGTAGAGAATTATATAAAAGGCTTGGTTTCTAGCAAATTCCTCAAAAACAAATTTATTAATAACTTCTAGCGAAAAAAAATATTTAAAGACAATTACAAGTGAAAATAGGGCTCTTGCCCCCAGATGCAGTGTTAAATAGTATAGAATAGGGTGGGGGTAATTAAGCAAGCGGTGATACCATTTATTGGCGAGCAATAATGATATAATAAATAGTACGAATGTATACCATGATTTATACCAAAAATGCCGGTAAATGCCTAATTTTACATATAAGACGTCTATTAAAAAATAGATTCCCGCAATAGCAAAATTCCATAGTATCGGTATTCTATATAAAATAGCCAACATAACAGTGGATGCAACCGAAACTTGCGAAAAGTAGTTGCCGATAACTGAATCAAGGAATGTATCATAAAATATTTTGGGATAGTATCTATAGGCATTAAATGTGACTAGAAGAAGGAATTCCGCGTGAAATGTTGTACCTAACACTGCTAAACCAAATCCAATGTCAAATTTACGATTGTTGGATTTATATAGTATAAACACAATTGAAATAATGCTTATTATGACTAGCAATATATACCATATTGTATTACTCCAAAATGCAGTCGGCAAGCGCATCCCTCCGACGCCAAATTTTTCCATTAACAAACTTGATACAGAGTTTCTGTAAGGCCGGATTGTTTTATACATTGCTTGTAAGAGTTGCTAGTGTAGCATTTCACTTGAAAAGCCGAAAACATTCCAGATGAATAGCAAACACGCGAAGTATAAAATCCAGGCAAGTATGGGATTGCTGTAATGAATCCGCAGTATTGGGAATAATAAGCAATTTAGAAATACGGACCAACCAAAAGACCATCCATAATCATAACGCATCAGTCCCATAAGGTATGTGATATACTCTGCCCCGCTGAAAACAAATACCCAGAGAAGTACATGGCAAACTTGTGATAAAATATTTTTTGGATAAAGGCTCAAGTAAATAAAAACCGCAGCTGGGAAAGTCACGAATGTATGAAACAAATCACTAAGAACATGGGTAGATAGCCAACTGCTAGGGCCAAAAACCCATAGTCTATGATGATATGATATCATTGAACTAAGTAAGCTGGTAGAAACCAGGAAGAGAACCGTTGGATAATACTCCATCCACTTCTTCCATTGTGTTAACTTGCAGGCTGCAAGTACTGCTAAACCTCCAATTATTATCCTAATAATAAGAAATCCCTCCCCTTTGCATTTAATATTCCCCAAATACGAGAAATTGTAGTACAGTTCGGTCTTTTATCTATTGCCTTGTATTTTCTTCTTAATCTTTTTGGAATTAAAATACAAAAAGCTTGTGGGCTAATCCCGCAAGCTTTTATCTTTTTAGCGCCGCATTTCATTCTTTTCTAATAACATTGACTGTTTCTAATATTTTTAAAGAAGATTATTTTAAAATATCAAGGATATTATATATGGGCGAAGAACAATATGTAGAAAATTCTGTTATACAGTCGGAAAGAGAGTGCTAGCATCTATGGTGGACAGGATATACAAAAAATTCTTGCAAATGAGAAATAAATAACTTTATAATATTTATAATAAAAATTTATCGAAATATAGCGTTAAATGACGAAATATATCAATTATGGAGGAGATACGTCAAATGACTGAAGCAATCATTGCAAACACGAGTATTGAAAATGCGGATATTCAGCCCAAGAAAAAAGCATATATTTCATTTGACGCTGGGCCTATTACTGGCAAAACGGGTATTAATGGTTTGGAATTTGATTTTAACTATGGTGCACGGATTAGAGTGCCGGAAGGCAATTGGCGTGTGAAGATACTTGATCGTGATGCAGCGCTTACACTTTATGATGCGCCGGCATCTAATGTGGTAGTTACCAGCATAAAGAAGTACTATGTTAATTTTCGAATCGAAGTGTACCTGGACGATAAACTTATTCTTGAGCATAATCTTAACTTGAAAGGGAAAAATGTCCTGATTAAATATCCGGTTGGAACATTGGGAGATATTATTGCTTGGTTTCCTTATGCCCGGGTATTTCAAGAGCGTCACGGTTGCAAAGTATATTGTGCCATGGCGCCGGAACTGGCCAACTTATTTAAGGAAACATATCCTGATTTATGCTTTATTGGTCCGGATGAGCGGCCTGACGAACTCTATGCCAGCTATTATATGGGGATTTTTTTTCCATGCGATGACCGGATGCATCAACCTGTAGACTGGAGGATCGTAGGGTTGCAAAAAACTATTCCCTATATTCTTGGGCTTAAGGTGGACGAAATCCGCCCAGTGATTGCTCCGCACAAAACCGAGCGCATTATAAAAGAACCCTATGTCTGCATAGCGGCACAGGCGACCACCCAGGCAAAGTACTGGACAAAACCGGACGGCTGGCTGAAGACGGTACAATATTTGAAAGACAAAGGTTATCGTGTGCTCTGTATTGATAAAGAAATGTACCATGGCGCCGGGAGTTACTGGAATATTATCCCTTACGGCGCCGAAAATTTTACCGGGGCGTTACCGCTGCAAGAAAGAGTTGATCTCTTATACCATGCCGACTTTTTTATTGGTTTGGCAAGCGGTCTGAGTTGGCTGGCATGGGCTGTTGGCAAGCCTGTTGTATTGATTAGTGGCTTTAGTTTACCTGAGACCGAATTTTATACACCCTATCGTGTCATTAACTATCATGTGTGCAATGGATGTTGGACTGATAGCAGCATCGAATTTGAGCATAATGATTTTGCCTGGTGCCCGCGTTATAAAAACACGGAAAGACAGTTTGAGTGTTCACGCTTTATTACAGTAGAGCAAGTGAAAGCGGCGATTGAGCGTCTGATGAACGATTATGGTCTAAATCCCAAAAAACCGGACAAACCGATGGTGATTTTTCCAATTGCCAAGCGGTGTAAAGCATGAGCCCGGCAGAGCATCAGAGTGAACCGGGACGGTTAGAAAATCCTTACATGGTTTTCTATGATGGCCCGTTAACCTGTAAAACTGATGTCAATGGCCTTGAATTTGATTTTAATCACGGAGCGAGGGTTAAAGTTCCCAAAGGGAACTGGCGGATAAAGATTGTTGACCGGGACAGTTTACTTACCTTGTATGATGTAAAAGCCGATACTTCGATAGTAAGCACTGTGAAAAAATATTACATAAATTACCGAATTGAAATCTATCAGGATAATCGACTGATTTTCACGCATGACTTTAACCCGGCTTGCCGTAAAGTTTTATTTCAATATCCGGCTAGAAGTATAATCGGAGACAGTATTGCCAGCATTCCTTATATTGAAGTATTTAAATATATACATAATTGCGAAGTATATTGCGCGATTGATCCTAAAATTGCAGCGCTGTTACATAAGACTTATCCGGATATTCATTTTATTGATACAGATCAAAGACCGCCGGATATTTATGCTGCCTACTACATGGGCTATTTCTTTCCTTGTACTGAGCGTATCTATCACCCGGTGGATTGGCGCATTGCCGGCTTGCAAAAAGCAATTGCATATCTTCTTGGTCTTCGCCCCGAAGAAATCGCCGCCCATATTGCTCCGAACAATTTTACGCGAACGATCAAGGAGCCTTATGTCTGTATAGCAACCCAGGCGACTAGCCAGGCAAAATACTGGAACAACCCCGCGGGCTGGATAAATACCATTGAGCACTTAAAAAAGAAAGGCTATCGAGTGCTTTGTATTGATAAAGAAAAATACCACGGGATGGGAGCCCACTGGAATTGTATGCCGCCAGGAGCTGAAGATTTAACCGGGGCGCTGCCGCTTCAAGCAAGAGTTGATCTCTTATACCATGCCGACTTTTTTATTGGCTTGGCAAGTGGCCTTAGTTGGCTGGCGTGGGCCGTGGGAATACCTGTCGTACTAATTAGCGGATTCAGTTTACCGGTGACGGAATTTTATACTCCTTACCGCGTAATTAACTATCATACTTGCAATGGCTGTTTTACCGACAGCCGGATACAGTTTGACAACACCAATTTTGCATGGTGTCCCCGCAGGCAGCATACCGATCGGGAGTTTGAATGCACACGCCTTATTACATCCCAACATGTTAACCGGGTCATTGACCAGTTAATGACAGACTATGAAATGCATCCCGAAACGGGAATTTAGGAGCCATGCTGCTGTGAAACAATATAATAAGTAGTGGAGAAAAAAGATGAAAAGACAGCGGAAGCTTAATCAAAAAAATGCTTTGTCGATGGCGATGGCTATGCTAAACGGTTTGCATGCTAATACGATACCAATGATTGCTCTAACTCCTATAGTACAAGAACTTGTAAAAAATAGCCTTGGGTTGGTCGAATGGACTGAAGAATCAACGTTAAAGTTCTTAGAGGGCAGTGTTCGTATCATTGAACCATTGTTTTTTACAACCGCCTATGCCGACACAAGCATAAACAATGGTGAGACGCAGGATGTGGTTAGTGGTCAAACGGTGACAAGTACGACTATTAATTCTGGCGGCTCCCAGTATGTGAATAATGGCGGCACGGCGGCGGTTACAACCATCAATTCCGGTGGCACGCAGGTGGTATGGACGGGTGGCACGGCAACGAATACCACCCTTGTTTCCGGTGGCAAGCAGGATGTATTGGGAATCGCAGTGAGTACTACCGTTGCCGGTGGTTCACAGGCTGTGTGGGGTGGCACAACGGTAAGTACAACTATTTCCGGCGGTGGTACGCAAAGTGTGTGGGATGGCACGGCTGTCAGCACAACTATTTCCAGTGGAACACAGGTGCTGGAGAGTGGCACCGCGGCGGTGAGTACGACTATTAATTCCGGCGGTTATCAGCATGTATATGGCGCGGCAGTGGCTACAAGCATTAATGGCGGTACGCAGGGCGTGAATGGCATGGTGACAAGTACTACTATTAATTCCGGCGGCGTGCAGGATGTGGGGAATAATGGCAATTCCACAAATACGATCATTAATTCCGGCGGCAGGCAGTATGTAGATAATGGTGGTACTGCAGGGAATACGACCGTTAATTCCGGCGGCATGCAGGTGGTGTGGAGTGGCAGCACGGTAGGAAATGCAATCCTCAACTCCGGTAGTGAGCAGGATGTAGTGGGCACGGCGAGGGATACTGCAGTTTCCGGCGGCTTGCAGGCCGTATGGGGCGGTAACGCAATAAATACTGTCATATCTAGCGGTTTGCAAAACGTGTGGGGTCATAGCACAGCAACAAATACAACCATTTATGGGGGTTCGCAAAATATAGAGAGCGGTGGCACGGCAGTGAATACCACCATTCTCGGCGGCACGCAATATGTGCAGAGTGGCGGGACGGCAATGAATACAGGGATAGCAAGCGGAGGAATGGAGATTGTATCAACTGGGGCTAATAATAGTAGTGCAACCATTCAAAGCGGCGGCACGGAGCTAATCTTCGGTATAGAC
>JAEYSJ010000149.1 GCA_023434855.1 Bacillota bacterium
TGAATTTGGCTAAGCAGCATTTGGAAGAAATTGAGCGGGTAATATCGTCCATCGATGCGAATGCGGTAACCTAACTGAATTAGATAAAATAGTCTGTATCACTTTCAGGTGATACGGACTATTTTTGCTTTTTATCCCGTTTTTATTCATAAATAGCGTGGATAGTCACTAGCATTGTAGGTGTAGGCGTAACTGGTGCTATACGCCGGGTTTTGTATAGACAGAAAGAAAAGTCTGAAAAATAAAGAAAAATTTTATAAAATGTAAGTAATATCAGATACAATTTTACTGCTATACTTACAATTGCGCAGTCTAGTACAATAAACCTTACGTGGATTGGAGTAAGTGGATCATGTTCATTGAACTAATTGCCGGGTACAAGCAGAAAACACCCAATGCAACAGCAATTTTAGCACCACAAAAACAACCGATTACCTATGGTCGATTATTTCAGCACCTGGTTAAAACGGCCAGTTCTTTGCAACGATTAGGCATAACTCATACTGACCGGGTAGCATTAGTAATGAATAATGGTCCGGAAATGGCAACTGCTTTTTTAGCAATAGGTTCGGTTGCAGTGTGTGTACCTATGAATTCGCATTCTTCTTTAAGTGAGTTTAAAACGTATCTATCAGCAGTAAGAACGAAGGCGCTTGTTATAGCCGATGGGCTGTCTACTGAGGCAACAACGGTCGCGATGGAGCTTGGGATAGAAATCATAACGGTAAAATGTGAAGGCAATGAAGCCGGGATATTTGATATCATCAATGCACCCCCCGAATGTCAAAAAGCAGTAGAATATTCAAAGCCGGAAGATGTGGCCTTAATTCTGTTTACATCAGGAACAACAGGAAAACCTAAAATTGTTCCTTTAACCCATAGTAACATTTATAGTTGCACTAGAAATATTGTGTCATCCCTAGTGTTGTCTTCAAAAGATCGCTGTCTTAATGTTATGCCCCTGTTTCATTCCGGGGGGCTGGTTATGTCAATGCTGTCAACGCTGTTTGCAGGTGGCAGCATTGTATGTACAAACGGTTTTGTCGCCAGTCAATTTTTTAGATGGCTGTCTGAATTATCACCTACCTGGTATAGTGCGGTGACAGCTATTCATCATGCCATATTACAGGAATGGGAGCACTTAGGTCAGCCTTCAATCGTTCACTCTTTACGGTTTATCAGGTGTGGATCAGCAGCCTTGCCACCTCATTTAGCGCAAAAACTGGAAAGTGTTTTACAAATTCCAATTATCGAAGGCTATGGTTCTAGCGAAGCGGTGAGCCAAATTACTGTCAATCCCCTGCCGCCTGGTCAGCGAAAATTGGGCTCTGCGGGTAAGTCAACAGGTTGTAAGGTAGAAATTATGGATGAATTCGGCAACTTGCTTCCTGCCGGAGTTAGTGGAGAAATTGTCATCCAGGGCGATAGTGTCTTTTTGGGTTACGAGAATGATTCTGCTGCTAACCTAAATTCTTTTTGTAACGGATGGTTCCGAACAGGGGATCAAGGGTATATTGATGGCGAAGGTTACTTGTATATAAACGGGCGTATTAAAGAAATTATCAATTGTGGCGGCGCCAAAATATCACCGCGTGAAGTAGAAGAAGTTCTTTTATTACATCCGGCTGTAAAAGAGGTTGTTGCATTTGCAATTCCGCATCTAAGCCTGGGGGAAGTTATTGCCGTTGCAATTGTAATGAAAAGGGATAAAATAGTCAGTCAGGAGGAAATTCAACGATATGCTAGTAAACATGTAGTTTATTATAAGGTCCCGCATAGAGTTGTGTTTGTCGACGATATCCCTAAAGAAGCTACTGGGAAAGTAAACCGTATTGGCATGGCTGAAAAACTAGGTGCTTCTCTGAATATTGTAGATGATAGAATAATGAAAACTTCGGACTGCGACGAACTTGAGCATAAAATGATAGATATTTGGAGAAAAATTCTAAAAAAATCAGATATAGAGATCGATAAGAGTTTTTTTAACATAGGAGGAGATTCACTGACTGCGACGTTCTTGTCAGTTGAAATTGAATCTGTCTTTGGCAAATACATACCTGTATCGCTAATCTACGAAAATGATACTATTGAAAAATTAGTTCTCTTTCTATCATACGAAGAGTATGTAAGTCCTTATTTGCACCTAGTGCCTCTGCAAACTGCAGGGAAAAAACCACCATTGTTTACGATTGATACAATTGGAGGTAATATACCCTACTACCGTAACCTTGCAGTTTATCTCGGTAGGGGTCAGCCAGTATACGCATTAAAATTGAATGAGGATTATAACGAAAGTGTCCCTGAAACTATTGAACAAATTGCCTCGAAGTATGTCCGGGAAATTTTCTATGTGCAACCAAAGGGACCTTATTATTTGGCAGGATATTCACTTGGTGGGACAATTGCCTTTGAAGTTGCTCAGCAGCTTTATCGCACGGGCCAGCAAGTGGCGTTGTTGGCTATGTTTGATACAAGAAATCATAATATATATCCATTAAATACTTTGTTGAATCGGACAGTATTTTTTATGCGTCGCTTGCGAGCAGTGTCAACTTTGAATGATAAAATTGGCTATATATCCTCTATGCTGTTTAGAAAGATAACGAAGGCAATACAGGTATTTAGAGGACTAACCAGAGAAGAGAAAAGATGGAAAAGAATTGTTCAGTATAAAGACTCATGTTATGTTCCTCTTCGTTATCCAGGACAATTAACATTATTTCGAGCTATAGGCGATCCAATTCTTGTCAAAAGTATGGATGCGGAGCTTGGATGGAATGGATTGGCTGACGGTGGAATAGTTGTTTATGAAACACCTGGAGATCATTGGTCTATGGTAAATGATGAAAACATAAAAACGCTGGCAAAAAAAATAAGTTTATGCATGTCCCAAGAGAGAACAATATGAGTTACTTGGCGCAGAGGTCTCTTGTTAAATTTCCCTCCATCTGGTGTATAATAAATATAATTCTATAACATTAGGTGGAGTTTTCTTTATAAATAATTGCTAACAAACAGCATTGTAATATTCGTAATGGTTTCTATTTCAAAAAGATTTGGAGAAGAACACATGGATAAAATACGCATGGCCATTGTCGGGCCCTCTGATTCGGTAGCCTTGGCCTACTCGGTAGCAACGGAGAGAAGCGATATCTTATTGCCTGAGGGAA
>JAEYSJ010000359.1 GCA_023434855.1 Bacillota bacterium
GGCCAGTTGTTGTTGGGTTAACCCCCGTGCGCTACGTAACTCGGCAAGCCGTAATGCATACTGCGGTTTGATCATAAGCACACCACCTTGTCTCTATTATAAAAAACAGAACGTATCTAAGCAATAATGGAAACAAAATGTTTCAAAAGACTTGACTGATACAAAATGTGTCGTTAAAATAATTTTAGAAACAAAATGTATCAATGGTGAATCGCATAAATTAAATGAGGTGATCGTATGACAATCCACTATTTTCTCATTAACTATAGGAATTCTGGTAGATATGGCCGTATTGCGGTTGAAGGGGAAAAAGAAAAAATAGAAGTGTATCTGTGCAAATGCAGCAATGATGTTCGCTATATAAAGAGCGGAGAAACAATAAAACGACATGAAAAGGGAAAAAGAAAGCTCGATTGTGGTATTATCCGTGGTTTTTTCTTTGTTGTTGATATGATTAGCAGTCTAAGCTCCAAACGGTTAAGCTACGCCACAGATAAAAGACATAAGGAGGTGAGCTGAAATAGATAAGCTGGAAAAAATACTGAGAGATTTATCAGATGGAGTGATTAGTGAAGAAAAATGTATTCATACTCTTCAATTGGAAGCGCATAGTGAAGATAGTAAGGCCGATGCGAAGCAATACAATTTACTGATGCGGCGCGGAGCTGTTCTTGTTGAAAGTTATATTGGGATATATGGAAAAATGCCTGATGAAATGTTGATTGAACAAGAGAATTTAAATGAAATTCTTAAGCTTATTGCAGATATTAAAGCAATATTACTGCCGGAAGAATATAAGCTGCTTTATCTGTGGACTGTGAAGAAGTTTAGCTTTGAGAAAATCGCAAAACGACAAGGTACTTACAAAATGCAAATCCATCGGAGGTTAATGAAAATTCGTAAGAAGTTGTTACAATATGCAGAAAAAAATAAGTATATAGTGAAGGACATCTTAACCTCCCGAGCATCAAAGCAAACAGCAAAGCCCCCCAGCCTGACCGTGGGACTTATTCATGAATATTTACAGCATGTAGCTGTAAATGGTCGCTGGAAGATTAGACGCGATGGTCGTAAAGAATTTGTTTCACAAACTCTTTGTAAGGTGCCTGAAGAATTACATGCTTCTTTTAAAGATACCAAAACCTGTTGTCCGCTTTGTAGTACGGACTGGGGTGAGGACTTGTGTACGAGGAGGTGAAGCATATGTGTGTATAACCGCAAAAAGAAGAGCTAAAGAATGAGGAGGTGAGTTTAATTACTCCGTTTGAAATACAGGATATAATCTTTTACGAATTTACACATGACTTGAGCTTAATGAGTTTGTTAGGTAATCCTCAAGATGATGAAAGTAAAAATACACGATTTCGCAGAATGGCAGCTACGTCAGTAGCCAATTCGGCCGATCAATTGCCTTTTGTGAGTATCGTCTTCAGACCAGAAAAACCAGATGTAGAAAACTATTTCCGCAATAACACCACGCTGGAAATTTGTATCTATGCAGCTACCCGTAATGAAGCAGCTGCAGTGCACAAAGAAGTAACAAGAGTGTTGCAAGCCCGTTTTCCGGACATGCCTATTATCACTGAGGGGCAAAAGCATGCAGAACCCTGGGATGTATTCCAATACAGTATTCGCTATAAACCGCTGGTAAATAACTAGCAGTTATATAAATTAATAATAAAGGATGGATGTAAAAATGGTAATGATGCCTGATTTAATTTTTCACGGAGTTGGCGTTAGTCAATTAGTATTTACCGATGGTTCTTTTGTTAATATTAATAAATCGCAGGATCTACAGATTGCAGCCACTGTAACCGAGCAGAAAGTAAATGGTGGCGATTCACTCTACTCGTTGCTGACTTTTGCCAGTGAAAAAACTGCAAAGCTGACTATTACAGATGCTGTTTTTAAATTGGAAGGGATTAAAGCAGCTACCGGATCAACTATTACTTCAGGTGCTGAAGTATGGGTAACATCAGATAAGAAGGCAATTGCAACCGGAACTTGCACACTAAGCAAAACGACCAATCTATTGCTGGATACGGTAGTAGCCAATGTAGTCGAAACGGGAGTGACGCTTGTTAAGACTTCTGGTACTCCTGCTGCGAATGAGTTTAAGGTTAGTGCTGCCGGTGTAGTAACTGTTGATACTTCGCTCAATGGTAAAACGGTAGAATTCTCTTACTATTATACAGATGCGAATGGGCAAGCTGTACACCATTTAGAAAATGATATTCCCAAGGTGGCTGAATTCCGCCATACCCTTATTTCCGATCAGATGGATGATGGCAAACGCTATAAAATTGATATTCGTGCTTATCGCTGCAAAGCAAATGGTGCGTATACTTATGATGCAAAACGTGGTGCTGCTTTTGCACCGAAGCTTGAATTTGAAATTTTGGATTCTGGCCGGGCAGATAAACGCGTCGTTTCTTATAATGTTACAGAATATGTAGATTAAGCTAAGGGGAGGGGCGGATGCCCCTCTTTATTCGTTAGGAGGCAGCTATGGCTGATGTTTATACTGCGTTTGAAGTTATTGTAGACCGCAATGGCAACGAGCATTTCATTTATGCTGCAATGCTCGAATGGAAAGATAAAATTCGCTACTTTATGAAGAAACTGGATTATCCTGATATATTAGCTTACGATATTTTAAAATCTAAAGTCAATCACGATGGCAGTAGCTCCAGTATGTATAGTGATGAAGGCTATGAGGCGATTCTGGAAATGATTTATCTTGCGGTAAACAAAAAAGAAACCAAGGAAGAAATTCGAGGGTGGCTTGATTTACGAACTGCAAGACAAATCATTGATGTCTTTCTGGATGTATCACACTACAAAAGAACAGGCAGCAGTGAGCAGGAGAAAGAGCCGGAGTGGAACAGGCTTATTGCCTTTTTAATCCAGGAAACATCGTTGACTTTGCAGGATATCAAACAAATGAGCATTCCAGAGATCGAAGCTACTATTGAAGGGATTAATAAGAATAATAAGCAGCAGGAAGCTAAAGAACAACTGACCGGTGTAGATGCGATCCAAGCATTACAAAAAATGCAAGGTAAGTTCTAATCAATCTTTATGGGTTTCGTCATAATCGCTAAAAACAACAGGGAGTTGGTGAAGTTGGCAAATGACAATGATAAAAAAGAAAAAGAAAGATGGGAAAGGATTAGAAAAGAAGCTTCAGAAATAGTATCTGCAATCGTTGTAAAAGGTGAGCAAATCAGAACCAAATGGAAGGCCTTATTAGATGGTTTACTCGAAGATGCTATTAAATCTATATTTAAGATTGAAAATAATAATCCGTCATTCCTGAGCAGACTTTTTGGGATATTTGGTGGTAAAAAGGCAAAGGACACAAAAGAGGAGACTGCAACTCCTGTTAAGGCAGAAAATACTGCTAAAGCTGCCGAACCAGATAAGATAAAGGAGACCGGCAAGTCTGCTGATAAAGATAAGACCACAGAACGCAGTGGAGAGAAACGCAAATGGGAAAAAATTAGAGAAGAACTGTCAGTGCTAACTACTGATATATTTGTTAAAGGGGCAAATATAAAAGATAAATGGAAAGTTTTGCTGGATGGGTTAAAAACGGATGCTATTAAATCTTTATTTCGTATTGAAAACAAGGAACCATCTTTGCTGAGCCGGATATTCAAATTATTTGGTTATCATTATGGCGGTGTAGTGACTAAATATCCTCAGCTAATGCATGAGGGCGGAATGGTCAAGCCAGACATTAAGGAAGATGAGGTAATAAGAAAGCTGAAAGTAGGAGAAAGAGTCTTAACGGTCGATTCCAATAAAGCTTTTGAGACTTTTATGAGAAGCGGTACAGATGTTGTACCCTATCTCAAAAATCCTGCTTTAGCAAAAAGTTCGTCAATGAGCCTTCAGGTACAGCAGTCGGAAAAACATATTCAGGAATTGCAGCGGCAGAATGAACTGATGATTCAACAAAATCAGATGATTTTCCAATTAGTTACTGATGGTTCTAACGGACAAACCACTGTTGCCCAGCCGATTGTTATGCAGCAGCAGATGTCGATGGATGAACTCGCAGCCATGCTGAATAAAATGAAGCGTTATGGCTACCGGTATTAATGCGTGGTTACAATGGTGAGACAAGATAACAATTTCATCGGTATTCCCTGGAAGTTTAATGGGCGTGATAAGAATAGCGGTGTCGATTGCATAGGACTTTTAGTGGAATTTTATAAAATCCATCAGTGGCAGCCTTCATTTGATGATGGCAAGCTTATTGATAGGGAATGGTTTGTAAAAGAAAAATATCGCATGCTGCGGTATTTTATTAAATACTTTGAGAAGACTCGCAGCATTGCGGCATTAGAGTATGGCGATATTGTACTTTTTGAAGTTTATGGCGAGCACCATACGGGCATATATTTAGAGTATGATAAGTTTTTGAGCACATTTCCCCCAAAGAATGCTGCTGTAACTTCATCTAGTTTTATAGACCGGCTGTCCTATTGGGGACAGTTTTTTGTTTGCGGATTTAAACGTAGGAAAGCGGGTGAATGATCATAGAAACATTTATTTGGAACTATAAAGGTGAATGTGAAAAAGGAACTGAGTTCGCTAATCGTGTGATACAGTTCGAGTCTTCAAAAAAACAAATTCAAAAAATAGCAATGACTCCACAAGTTCAATGGAAGTTTCAGTTAGCAGGCTTGAATGAAGACCGGCTGGAGTTAGAAACTTTCTTTGACAGACACTACGGAAATGCTGATGCATTTTACTGGACTGACCCGGACGGGGTCCAGCAAACTGTGAGATTTGCGCAAAATAAGCTGCCCATTACCTTGATTAGAGAATTACATGATCCAATTGGCTATAAGGCAGAAATTATCCTGGAGAAGGTGGTATAAATGCAAATACTTCCGGTATCGTTAGCTGCCGAAAAGGAAAAGGATGCCCCTTTTCTAATAACACTGCTCCGGGTGCTGGTACAGCCTCAGCCATTGTATTTGGCAATAGCTGATCAGGATATATTTTTTGACGGTCAGCATTACACTGCATTTCCAGTGGAAATAGGAGCAAAAAAAACAGGGGTGGACTCTAAGATTGATAATGTAGAATTAACTATCAGCAATGCCGGTGACGAATTTTCGTCAGCCCTGTTTCAGTCCTTTGATTTTAGAGGAAAGCAAATACAGTTGTTGGAAATCGCCTATCCAGCCTCTATAACAACAGGTGAGTATCGCTATGTTTTTGTTGGCGATATGGATAGTCCGTCCCTGGACTGCGGCAAAGGGGTATTTAAAGTAACCTGCCGGGCGGGGATTCCGACAATTCCTACGGGAAGGACCACGATGCTTTCCTGCAACGCGGTGTTTGCCGATCCTGATGATTGCGGTATAGCAAAAGAACTAACAAGAGGAATTATTCAAAGTGGCAGCAATAGTCATACCATCGTTATTCAACAAATCAAATCAGATGACTATTGGAAGGACGGTCATATCACTGTTGGCTTCGAAACACGGAAAATCAAAAGCAACAGCGGTAATTCAGTTAAGGTAGAGTACCCGTTTCTCATTCCTGTTGAGGGCCAGTATGAGATCAGCCGCGGTTGTGATAAAAGCCAGGCCACTTGCATTAACCGCTTTAATAATGGAGCTAATTTTTCCGGCTTCGTAGCAATACCGTGGGAAATGATTATTCGCAGCTAATTTAAGAAAGGAGGTCGCTTATGGGTAAAAGTAAAGGTAAGATATTATTTAGTATTGCAGGATTTTTTTTAGGAGCTGGTGTAGCTGGTCAAAACTTTTTCCACTTAACTGGAAAGGCGTTGCAGGCTGGTCTATATGGTATGAATCTGGCGTCTACTTTGTGGTCAATAACGAACCCGATAAAGCCGCCAAGCTATTCTACGGAAACTCCCTTTGATCAGTATATGAATGAAGTTTCTGCTGATGCCGTGATTCCTGTCGTATACGGTACACGGAAGGTCGGGGGACTGCAAACATATCACCAGACATCATCGGATAGTAAAACGCTGACTAAAGATGTTTTGATGGCTGAAGGAGAGATTGCGTCAATATACGGAGCAACGGCTAACAGCCTGCTGATTTCGCAAGGACCGGTATTTTCGATTCATAATAGCCTTTATGAGGATGCGACTATTGAAATAAGCAACAAGAAGCTGAAGCTGAAAGCCAACGGCACTACAGCGGAAATTGCCCTGCTGGATCAAAATAGTCTTAAATCAGATGGCTCTAATGACTATTCCTGTACCATTTCAAAGCTGATTCAGTATTTGACGGAATATGGCTACAGCAATGGACTTAAAGCAAAAGGATGGGTAATTTCCAATGCCGTTCATGTAGAATCGGCACCCAGTAAGATTCTACAGGTAGCAAATACGACAACGGTTACTGATGGTGAAGGAAATGAAACTATTCTTTATAGCGGGAAGAACTGCTATAACAATCCTATTGCTGTTGAAACAACAGGATTGCCGAGCTGTTCGTATGTTTTTAAAAGCGGTGCAAAAGATCAAGCACCTCCTGAAAATTATTTAAAAACGGGCAGTTATAAGAACATGGCCTATGTTAGGGCAACGCTAAAGCAGTCCGATCAATTGCAAGGTGGAAACCCGACAATTACGGCCATAGCAAAAGGCAGTAAGGTATGGGTGTATCGCGATAACCGTTGGCAGTATGAATGGTCTAATAATCCAGCTTGGGTTGTGCGGGATTATTTATTAAATAAGCGATATGGTTTAGGGCGATGGATTGATGCCACTATGCTGGATGAAGCTGCTTTTCGGGAAACGGCTGATTATTGTGATCAGCTTATCTCCTTCAAAGATGTTGACGGGAAAATCCGTCAGGAAAAAAGATTGCAGCTTGATATTGCTCTAACGGAAAAGAAGAATGCTATTGAAAATCTACAAGATATGTTTGCTAATATTGGCGGCTTTTTGGTCTTAGCCAACAATAAGATATCCTTGCGCATCGAAAAGCCAACAGCTGCTTCTTATCATTTTTCCGATGATACAATTGTCCGGGATTCCGTATCTTTTACGCAGACGTCATTGGAAGATACTCCCAATAAGTATATCATTAAATACATTGATCCGCTGGCTAACTGGACAGCAATTCCTGTTTTGATCGAAGATACGGTAGAACAGGAAGAACGGGGAAAAATAATTGAAAAAGATATTGAACTAAAGGGGACTATCAGGCAGACGCAAGCTAAACGCATTGGGAATTTAAATAAGAATCTTAATAAGCTATGCAGTCTGATTATTGAATTTAGCACAGGCACCTACGCAGCTCATCTAGAGCCTGGTGATGTTGTTACTGTTTCTTACCGGAACTATTTCAGTAGTAAGCCCTTTCGTATTGTAGAAATACAGGAGCAAAAGGGCGTTTATGAAATAAAGGCCAGGGAATACAATGAAAGTGTATACGATGATGATTATTTAGCTGAGATTGAAGTCAAAAATTATACGAATTTACCTAATGCGATGACGGACACTATTCCAGACGTGTCTGAAATTCAATTGACGCAGACTTTTTATAAACAAAGGGATGGAACTATTGTATCCGATATAGCCGGCGCTTGTACGCTGCCTAACTATCCTTACTTAAACAAGGTGGCAGTGTATTATTCGATCGACAACGGGAACACGTGGGTATTTTATGGAGACACGGCAAATGAGCATTTTGTTATCCATAATGCGAGAACGATGACAGCATATTTAGTGAAGCTTGTTGTGGAAAATAGTGTGGGCCGTAGATCGGAAGGGGCTGTCTCCCAGTCTATCTTTGTAACCGGTAAGGATAACCCGCCTGCTAATGTAACAGGACTTTTGGCTGCCATCGATCCTCTCGACTGTACAAAAGTAAATTTGAAGTGGGATAAGGCAAAAGATGTAGACTTGAACCGCTACAGTCTTCGATATGGACCTGTCTGGGAAAGCGGCACCGTTATTAGTGATGCTGTATTCAATAATCAATATACCTTCACTATGCCGGCAAGCGGTACGTATAACTTTCTGGTGTGTGCGGCAGATAACAGTAATAATTACTCCAGTACACCGGCAAGTGTTTTGGTAACGCAAAGAGTTGAGCCTGCCGATGTGGCAGGATTTTCTATTGCTATTCAGGAGACTGACCGGAGTCGCTTGCTGTTAACCTGGGAGCCTAATAGTGAAAAAGATATTTCTTATTATGAGATTAGGCAAGGCGCTGATTGGGATACTGCGCAAATTATTGCTACTCAGCTAAAAGCTACATCTTTTTTGTATCAGTTATCAGCAGAAGGCAGTCAGGCGTACCTGATAAAAGCAGTTAATTTAGCTGGTCATTCCAGTGTCAATGCTGCGGTACAAATCAAACAAGTTATACTGCGGCCAGACGCACCGGCAAACCTGGCAGCTAATCAGGATATTAGAGACAGCAGTATACTAAAGCTGACCTGGTCAGCCTCGCCGGGTAAAGATATTGATAGTTATGAGATTCGCCGTGGAACTATTTGGGATACGGCAGAGCAGATTGATATTACACGGGAGACTTCTTACCGCTATACAATAGCGGATAGCGGCAATTTTACCATCATGATTCGGGCAAAGACAGTTGCCGGTTATTTATCGAATGTGGCTAATCTGTTTGTATCGGCAATGGTAGAAGCATACGATGTCAGTGGCTTTACAGCTGTACAGAGTATAGCGGACAGGACGAAGATCAGACTAATGTGGGATAATCCGATCAGCTTAGATGTGGCATATCATGAGATTCGTGAAGGTGTTAGTTGGGATGCCGGAACAATAATTAACAAGCGTGTTACCGGAACATTTTACGAAACGACTATTTCCAAAGAAGGCAAACATATCTACTGGATTAAAGCAGTCACGGTAGCCGGCAGGTACGGTAGAAATGCCGTTCAGTATGATGACATCTTTAGTCTGCGCCCGAAGGCAGTGACTAATATTCAATTGATGCAGGACATCAATGACAAATCACTGGTCAATATTACCTACGAGGCCACACCGGAAAGTGATTTAGCAAACTATGAATTGAGGGTGGGATACGTCTGGGAAGATGCGGTAAAAATCGGTGAAACCAAAGAAGTTCACTGGACTTATCGTCCGGAGAAAACTGGAGATGTAAAAATAATGGTGAAGGCACTAAATGCTGCCGGCTATTACTCCGATGAGGTAAGTGCCCGCTTATATGTGACCTTAGAACCAGCCAATGTAAGCGGATTCCGCATTTTTCAGAACGGCGAAAGGTTAGCATTCATTTGGGATAAAGTACCTGAAAATGACGTGGTAGGGTATGAGTTGCGGGAAGGTAGTAATTTTGATAATGGTGTAGTTATAGCAACCGGTATTACACTGACTCAATACCAGCTTGCTGTAGATACGGAAATATTGCGCAGATTTCACATTAAAGCAATGAATCGCAGTGGCTGCTATAGCCGCTTGGCAGCAACAGCAACTATCGCCGTAACGGATTTGCCTCCTAAAAACGTTATTGAGACATTTGATGAGATTGAGTTACAAACAGGGGAGCATACAGGAACCGAGTTCGGACCTTCTTTGATTACCTTTGCCACATTGCCAGGGCGCTTTAGTGACTATCCAGACACCAAGTTTTCGGATATCGGTGGTGCAACTGTACTAACGCTTGCAAAAAAGAATGGACATTATCAGGAAACGGGTACTTATACATGCGCCCGGAAGGATATCGGGCAAGTTATTACGGCGAATATTAGTTCTGTATTTCAGCCAAGTGTTCTATATGCCGCAGGTACGGCAGCCGGATTGGAATACCGGTTGTCGCGGGATAACATAACATGGACAGACTGGCAGCCTTTTCAACCATTAGAGGCAACTTTTCGCTATGCCGATTTCCGGGTTGTTTTAGTAACGCAGGATACAACGAAAACTCCAGAAGTTAATCAATTGATGATTCGTATGGATGTACCGGATAAAGATATTGCTAGAACTGTTACCGTACCTGTAGGCGGAATTACTGCATCTTATGGTTATACATTTTATGAAGTGCCTGTTGTAACTCCTACTGCTGAGGGAATAAGCAGTAGAGCTACCTGGTCGTCAAAAACTAAGTCGGATGTGAAGTTACAGGTGTTCAGCACGGCAACGGGAGCCGATACAGGCGGTATAGTAGATTTGCGAGTAAAGGGCTATTAAAAAGTAGCCCTTTTTTATTTTAAGGAGTGAAGATTATGGCATATACAGGACTGAAACCGGCAGATACACAAACGCTTGCCCAAGGACCCGCGGATATCCGTAATGAGCTAGAAGGACTCGTTACAGGACAAGTTGTTGATGCTGGACTATTAAATGGGATAGCAGCCGGTAACGCAGCCGGAAAAATACCGATTTCTAATGGAATGCTTAATATAAATTTAAATGCCGACAAGGTCGATGGAATGGACGCAAGTGCTTTTGCTGCTGCCGGACATACTCATAATGCGGCAACTACGGAAATCAGTGGGTTTATGAGTACTACTGATAAGTCGAAGCTTGATGGCATTGCCACTGGTGCTCAAGTGAATCAAAATACCTTCAGCAATGTACGAGTGGGCAGTACAACCATCCAAGCAGATAGTGCAGCTGACACACTGGAATTATTGGCGGGGAATAATATTGCGTTAACGCCGGATGCAACGAATGACAGAGTGACAATAGCCGTGACCGGTAAGGTTGCTAATGCCGCAATCGCCGATACAGCAGCTGCTTGTACCGGAAATGCGGCAACAGCCACGACGGCAAGTTTATGTACAGGTAATGCAGCTACTGCAACTAAGTTAGCAACTGCTAGAACGATAACAATAAGCGGCAAAGCTGCAGGAACAGCAACAGCCTTTGACGGGAACAGCAACATCTCAATACCTATTACAGCGATAACTGCGGATACTTGTATCGGCAATGCAGCCACTGCTTCGTCAGCAGCGGTATGTACGGGCAATGCAGCAACGGCAACGAGACTTGCATCAAGTAGAAACATATCATTAGCAGGTGATGTGACAGGTGCTGCCTTCTTCGATGGTTCTGCCAATATTGTTATATCGGCCACTGTTGCTGATGATAGTCATAAGCATACTGCAGATACGCTGGATATTAAGAACGACTGGTGGCAATTTGTCAATAAAGTGATGATTGGTGCCGATACGGCATCCTTTACTGTTTCCGATTTGGATATGGCTAGTAAAGAATACATGTTCCAAATTGATACTTTAGGATGTGCGTATACAGCAAAAGGGGGATATTTCTTATACGTCTTTCCGAATACAACGACACAAACAAATACTTCAGATTACGGATATGTTTCTACTTCAGCTAAAGGTGCAGGCAATAAGTATGCCTTAATCTGTGGTACATTGTATAATTCGGAATACCCGCCGAGCAATCAAAGTATTAGCCGAAGAACAATTTGCGCTTGGGTAACGAAAGATAATTATGCACAAATGCAATTAATGCCAACCTTTGATTGTTATTACGGTTTTACAAATGCTATTTATATGTCAGCGAATCAAATCGCAGCCTCCGCTTGGAATTCTGTTACATTTTATAGTACAAGCAGTGGAAGCAATGCTGATTTGGTAGTTGGAATTCGTGCAGGCACAGTCTGCAGGATTTATTCCAGGCCGAGGAATTAGAGAAGAAAAATAATATTTACAAGCGTTTTACAGAATTAGGAGATGTTCTAGATAAGGAGTGAAGGATTTGGGATATACAGGACTTAAACCAGCCGATACGCAGACAATTGCACAGGGGCCGGCAGATATCCGTGATGAACTAGCAGGGCTAGCAACCGGGCAAGTGGTGAATGCAGGAATGCTGAATGGCATTTCGGCTGGCAATGCATCTGGAAAGATTCCGGTTTCAAATGGAACAGTCAACACAAATTTAAATGCGGATAAGCTGGATGGGCTGGATGCAAGCGCTTTTGCGTCTGCCAGCCACACGCATAATATCGCAACTACATCAAGCAATGGGCTTCTAAGCAATACAGACAAGGCTAAATTAGATGGAATTGCTGCTGGTGCTCAAGTCAACCAAAGTGCATTTAGTAATGTCTTGGTTGGTAGCACAACAATACAGGCTGATAATGTTACCGATACTTTGGAACTAGTGGCTGGAAATAACATTAGTTTAACACCGGATGCAACAAATGACCGGGTGACGATCGCGGTGACCGGTACTGTGGCTGCTGCTACTACGGCCGCAGCTTGTACCGGAAATGCAGCAAGCGCAACTACGGCGGCAAATTGCACTGGCAATTCTGCTACAGCAACTAAATTGTCCTCTGCCAGAACAATCTCTTTAAGCGGAAAAGTTACGGGAACAGCAACAGGTTTCGACGGCACTAGCAATGTAGCAATACCGGTTACAGCGGTTATTGCCGATGGATGTACTGGCAACGCAGCAACAGCGACAAAATTAGTAACTGCAAGGACAATTTCTTTAACGGGAGATGTAACTGGAACGACAACTTTTGATGGATCAGGAAACGCTTCAATAGCAGCTACTGTTACAACGGGTATACCCGTTGGCTTTACCTTTGCGATTTTGGCTAATACACCACCAGCAGGATGCCTGAGGATAGATCAAGGTTCTTTGGTTAGTCGTTCTGCTTATCCCGATTTATGGACGTGGGTACAAGCGAATGCCCCACTAATAACTGAAACAGCATGGCAAGCGCAGGCAGCCGTCCAAACTTCTGTAGGTGCGTATTCTAGTGGTGACGGTCGTACAACATTTAGGCTGCCGCGAATTGTAGATTTTGTACGTGGTTCTGATTTAAGTCGCAACATAGGAACCTGGCAAAATGATGCGTTGCAAAATATAACAGGTACATTTGGTGGGATCGAAAGCAGTGCTCCTCCGGTTACTGGTGCCTTTTATAATACTGGCGTAGCATATAACGGAGCGGGAAATGGCAACGGTGATGTTCTTATTGGATTTGATGCTAGCCGAGTTGTTAGAACAGCGGATGAAACACGTCCGAAATCTATAAGTATGCTTTATTGTGTAAAGGCTTTTGGTGTAGCGATGAATCAAGGGGTCGTGGATATTACAGCACTAGCGAACCAAATGAATAGAAAAGTAGATAAGCTAGACAGTGGTTATGGGATTAACGTTTGGATATCGGAAGAATATACACCAATTGTAAGCACGCCTACCATTGTGATGCATAACCTTAACATTGATCCAATAAAGTGCAAATGCGATGTGCTCTTAAAATGCATAAGTGTGGAAGCGGGTTATTCAGTGGGAGACTATGCAATTAATTTATGCACAAGAGCAACAGGATCTGAAGCCTATATGCCGCTTGTTCCCGTACTTGGAGCAACAACAATACAAGTGAATAATGAAAATATACGAGCGATGAATAAATCGTCTGGGGCCGCTGCTGTATTAACAATGGCTAAATGGGCGTATGTTTTTAGAGTCTGGTATTAAATAGGGCCCTGGGGGCTCTATTTTTATTAGGAGGGATATTTTTGGGAGAAATAGCAGAAAGCGTATTCAAAGCAGCCAAAGGAGCTGCACACTCACTTGTCGATGTGGCATTGGCAAAAATATCTGTAGCAGGCTTGTTGGCCGTTATTTTTAGCAGTCACGGCACTGCGCTGATGGCGTTTGTGGTACTGATTCTGATTGATCTGGCAACCAAGTGGCTGGCGCTATCTTACCGCTACTTGCTGGATCAGGGAGTATGCGAGGCACAAGCCGGGCTCTGGCAATGCGCCCGGAGCATGGGGAATGCCTTTAATCATAAATACATCACGTCGGAGATGATGAAAACGAAGTTTGCCGGGAAAATCATTTTGTATATGGTCTTAGTTGCCGCCGTTGTCCATGTGGACGTAATGGTGGGCGGTGAGGGAATTTTTCTGAAGGCAGCCTGGTATTACCTCGCTGCCACCGAGGCAGTCAGTATTATCGAGAACCTGCGCGACTCCGGCGTACAGAGCCTGGAGCCGCTGCTCGTCTTTATCCGGTCCAAGCTGGGAGGGTTGAAATAATGACACCAGAAGAATTTATCAGCTGGCTGGCACCTGCGGCGCAGACAATCTGTAGCCGCTACCGGCTGTATGCCAGTGTTTGCATTGCTCAGGCGGCCATCGAAAGCGGCTGGGGCCGCTATACGATCGGTGATTACAATGTTTTTGGCAGGAAAGCGGTTGACGGGGACTTGTTTACCGAAGTAGTAACCGAAGAATATTACGATGATGAGTTGGTAACTATTGTGGACAAATTCAAATTGTATCATTCGCTGGAAGATGCAATTGAGGACTGGTGTATTTTGCTGACGGAAGAACCGGTGTATGTCAATAATGTAGACTACTCCTCACGAGAGGCTTTTGTCCAAACTTTGGCGCCGATTTACGCGACTAATCCCCGTTATGCCAGGGATATTAGCACAACAATTGCTGCCAATGAATTGGAGCAGTATGATGATTAACTGGCGAGTGTTTACTGGCTTTATACTGGGCTGTGTGGCAGGGGCCGGCTTGATCTATTACTTTTTTCCCCGTATTGAGACAAAAGTAGTTTATGAACAGCTGCCGCCGCTTGAGGTGAAAAGCGAAACGAAGAACCAAGCCGAATATTCTCTGGTAGAACCGGAGCAGCCCGGTGAAGTTACCCGGCTGGTCAACCGGGATAACAAGGTATATGTTGTCGTCAACAGCCAGGAATATGAACTGAAAGGTTCGGGCACTTCGCAAGTCACGCTGGGTCAAAACGGCACTGTCCAGGTTACGCAGGAAGTGCAGGCAAAGGTAGACCTGACGGAGCTGTTCAATCAGCGGTTGAAGGCTGAACTGGAGAAGGAGCGCCTGAAATGGGCTGTGGAGAAAGCGAACCTGGATAAGCCCAATGAACTGGAGCTAGGCTGGTCCAACCATGGCAGCGAAATACGGCTTAAGAGGAATTTTACCAATACACTTACCGGTTATATTGGTGGCACAACGAATGGCGAACATTACGGAGCCGGTTTCGGCATCCGGTTCAAATAAAAGCAGGGTATGAGCGTTTGCTCATACCCGCTTTTTGCATTTTAACGAAAAAATGAATCATAATTTCACTTTGCAGCATATAGTAAGTATTATGCCCCAGTCAGCTTCGCTCAGCCGTGCTTTTTATCAAGGAAAAGGATTGACGATACGGCATAAAATCTGTTATTATACATAAATGTATTCAAATATTTTCCATATATAGATAAAAATTACAATTTATTATTAAAATATATTTACAAACTACTGTGGTTAAGCTATAATAAAACCAACAAGTTTACAAATAAATCCACAATATAGATACAGTGCTTGTTTATGTCTCTGGTGCAATAACATTATTTGAGGTGTTTCGTGTGAGAAATGTGCTCCAATACCCGATCGTGTTGATCGCGGCAATTTTAACTATTTATAGTATTGGTCATTCGGTGTTTTCGCTATTGAACTAAAGGAATGCAACTAATAAACCCCTTAAGGCCCATGGTCTTAAGGGGTTTTGGCTGCTGTTAGCGATGGTGGTGTTTATCACAGTCGCAGTCACAATCGCAATCACAATCACAGTCATGCTCATCGTCGTC
>JAEYSJ010000384.1 GCA_023434855.1 Bacillota bacterium
CACATAGGCTGCTTCCCGTCAACCCCCCCTTGTAACCCGCATAACATAGGCTGCTTCCCAACGAGTACTCCCTGCTATCCCCGCATGCATTGTAACCCAAGATTTTGCAACCCAAGATTTTGTTTTCCGAGAATGTGCTATCCCCGCAGATACTACTAAAAAGAATACAGGCGCCAGCATTTTGCCGGCGCCTGTATTCAATTGCAAATCTACTAAACATGCAGAATACATCTTAATTAATTTTATGATATATAGCATATATACTTAAAATCGCGCAATTTCTTAAAAATACGCGAAATTGTGAACTTTTCCCTGTTTTTAAGAACTCCAGGCACACCTGCTATATGTGGCGGCCCAAAATCAAGCTTTCTTTCTTCCATGAGTATTGTATAATTGATTGTGTTAATTAATTTGAAGCCTAATTCTTTTCCAAGAAGCGGAGGACCCATTTTCCAGGGGTTAATTCTGCCTTAGGGCAGAAAGGATGTTTTAATCTCTTGCCATCCTACCCGTCAGCTAACTTCGCCGGCTAAAACAAGGGGTCCCAAAAAGACCGCCCATTGGTCTTATTTTTTATTTTCCTGCAAAAGTAATTTATAGCAAATAAGCACATAATATATGTGGAGGTAGATGAATGATGATGCGGTTGGTAAGGCGCTTACTTATCGGCAGGCCATTGCACAATCAGGAAATGGCTCATGAAAAGTTGCCAAAATGGAAAGCTTTGGCTATATTTTCCTCAGATGCGTTATCCTCTGTAGCATATGGTCCTGAGCAAATCATGCTAATCTTAGCTGTACCGGGACTTATAGCCTACGGTTATCTGGGCCCGGTTGCGATAGCCATTCTTTTGCTGCTGGCTGTTGTGACAATTTCCTATGTACAAGTGGCCAAAGCCAATCCAGGCGGGGGAGGCTCATATTCAGTAGCAATACACAACTTAGGGGAATATCCCGCGCTTACTGCCGCGGCTGCATTATTTGCCGATTATACCCTAACAGTTGCAGTAAGTGTTTCGGCCGGAACAGCAGCAATAATTTCAGCTTTCCCCAAACTAACGCAATATGAAGTAAGTATTGACCTCTTCGTTTTGTTTGCAATTTTAATGCTGGTAAATTTACGTGGCGTAAGGGAATCTTCTACTGCATTTGTTTTTCCGACATATAGCTTTATTTTCGGTATTTTTGCACTTATTATCACTGGTTTCTACCAAGCGTTAACCCAACAAACTCCGGTCATTCCACCTGAATCTTTAGCCAAACAATGGGATTGGACAATATTGTTTTTAATTCTGCGGGCCTTCGCCAATGGCTGCAGTTCCATGACCGGGATTGAAGCTATCTCCAACGGTGTGCCTATGTTTAAAAATCCTGAAGTCCGTAATGCCAGGACAACTACTTATTGGATGTCCGGTATCCTTGGACTTATGTTTATCGGTATTTCTTTTTTAATTATGCATTTCCACATCTTGCCCCTAGAAGAGGTAACAGCACTGTCGCAGGTAGCAGAACTTACCTTTGGACGAGGCTGGCTGTACTACTACATACAAATTACCACCATGCTGGTATTGTACCTGGCAGCAAACACATCATTTAACGGATTGCCTCCCTTGCTATCCATACTGGCCAGGGACCGCTACATGCCTCGTTATCTTGGAGCCAGGGGAGAGCGGCTAAGTTTTTCTAATGGTATCATCCTACTCAGCATCGTTGCCGGAATACTAATCGTCATGTACCAAGGAAATACCGAACATTTGATTTCTCTATATGCAATTGGTGTTTTCCTTTCCTTCACCATCGCTCAAACCGGTATGGTGGTGCATTGGCGCCGTGAGCTGGGAAAGTATTGGACATGGAGAGCTGCAATTAATGCCGTTGGTGCCGTAGTTACCGGCGTTGTAGTCCTAATTATCGGTATCACAAAATTTTTCTACGGCGCATGGCTGGTACTGGTTTTCATCCCAATAATGATTTATATCTTTAAAAAGATTCAATCCCACTATATCGATATGGCCGACCAATTGCATCTGCCTGTCGAAGAACTTGATCCGGCAGTTTCCGCCAATATTAAAAAAGGCAAGAATATTGTAATTATGCCGATAGCAAGCCCTACCTGTGTCGTTGCTCAGACTTTAAGATATGCCAAAACCATCAGTGATAATATAATCGCTTTACATATTGCCATAGATGAAGAAACCGGTCGCAAAGTTGAAGAAAAGTGGAAATGCTGGAATCCCGGAGTTCAGTTGGTAACCGTTTATTCGCCTTACCGCTTGGTTATCCATCCTCTTATTGAATATATCGAAGAACTGGAAAAGAAAAAAGCGCCTGATGACTATATCACCGTTCTGATCCCTGAATTTGAAACCAGGAAATGGTGGCACCGACTCCTTCACAATCAAACAGGCTGGGTTCTGCGCACTTTATTGATACTGAAAGAGAATGTTATTGTTACCACAATTCCCTTCCATTGCCAAAAGTAATCTTTTGAAAGCGCCAATTAATATTTGGTGCTTTTTTGTTATGTTTTTACATCCTTATTTATTACGTTCACTAATATTTTTTGGGCACACTATTGTCAGTTAATATTTATTTAGCTAACAACAGGAGGTGTTAACCTTGAACAGCTCAGCTGGAGATACCGGCGCCACTCAGCAACATGAGTTTAACAAACATGTCGCAGATTACAAAGTAAATTATGATAATCCACCCACAAGTGGTGAAATGCAGGACATCCTACGCCGTACTGAAAGAAGTGCATCTCTCAAATCCAAAGAGCTTTAGGACTTTGTAACAGGTCTTCATTTTGTATGTAAATAAAAATGGACCAATTCTATTTATAAGAACTGGTCCATTTTTTCTTAAAGCCATAAAGCTAAATTAAGAAATAAGGAATAAAAAGAAAAAAGGCCTAATGCCTTATACTTTTGAATGATTGGTGCGGTAGAGTGGATTTGAACCACCACGAGGTTGCCCCCGCCAGCCCCTCAAGCTGGTGCGTCTGCCGTTCCGCCACTACCGCATATTCAATTGGAAACTTTGAAATTGGTGCGGTCGAGTGGATTTGAACCACCACGAGGTTGCCCCCACTAGCTCCTGAGGCTAGCGCGTCTGCCGTTCCGCCACGACCGCATTTTACATTTCTTTATTGCCGCTTCATTAGCGACATTGTTATATTACCATAACATAAAAACGTAGTCAAGCATTTTCTAGCCTGCCGGAATTCAAATTCATTATTTTTAAAAAAGGCTAAAGTATGCTTGTACCCTTTCCTTATTGTACTCTATTGTTTGCCGCGAAACCCCACTGCCATGCATTCCACAAATTACCGGCAGGTGTTGGGTTAGGCCGGTAGTTTTCCACAGCGTTTTTAACAGCATCAATATTTGCGCGAAAATACAGCGGAACTACCGGATATTCGGCAGCAATTATGTCCATGATACGGAAATAAATTTGTTTGCGGGCTTCAATATCCAACGTATGAACCCCTTGTTCGGTAAGATCATCTATTTCCGGATTACGCCAGCCGGGATAATTCTGTCCTTCGTAACCATTGGATCTGCTGGGTATTCTTTTTGAATGCCAAAGACTAATATTGTCAGGATCGATTCCTGCTACCCATGCGTACATAGCGCTGTCAAAACGGCGGTTTTTTAATATATCGCCAAAAAACCGTGGGGCCTCAACAGGGCGAACATTCACTTCAATGCCCACTTCTTTTAATTGCTGTGCTATATCCCGGGCGACAAACTCTCGCAGCTTATTGCCGGCCGTAATAGTAAGAGCAAAGGATAGTTTATGGCCATCTTTGACAAATATGCCCTCAGGCCCAGGCTTCCAGCCAGCCTGTACCAGTAAGTCCCTGGCGGCATTCACATCCCGTGCGGCAGGTTTAAGTGTAGGATTATATGCCCATGACAATGGCGACTGATCACCAACTGCCGGAGCGGCCACATTTTTCAGCGTCGTATTTATGATACCTTGCCGGTCTATACCAAGTGCCACAGCCTGTCTTATCCGTACATCCTGAAACAGAACATTATCCAGATTAAAGTCCAAGTGTTCCCAAATCATGTTGGGAGAAATAATAGTACGCACACCGTCTATAGCTTTTACCTGATCTACTTGCGAAAAAGCAATGTTGCTGGCAATATCAATTTCGCCTGATTTCAACTGGGTTAACAGCATACCAGTGTCAGGTATGACTTTATAAGTGATGCCGTCTAGATTTGGCTTACCCCGAAAGTACCCGGGATTCGCCTCCAACACGATAGCTTCAGCCAACCGCCATTCTTTAAATTTAAATGCACCGGTGCCAATCGGCGCACGATTAAAGGGCGCTGTATTAATGTCATCAACCGTTTCCAGCACATGCTTAGGCAAAATGACCGGGAACAAAGTCAAAAAAGGGGCATAGTATTCCTTAAATTTCATGACTACGGTGTACTGATCAGGTGTATCTATTGCGGAAATTTTATCATATCCATCCCGTGATACTGCACTAAATTTGCCGTTCGTAATCATTTGCCAGGTAAATTTTACATCATCAGCAGTAAAAGGCAAACCATCATGCCAGTTTACTTCCTGCCTGATTTTATAAGTTACGGTAAGACCATCAGGGCTGACCCCGCCATTTTGTATTGTAGGAACTTCCACGGCTAAATCCGGAATCCATTCCCCTTTGTCATTGGTTAGTACTAACCCACTGAATATAAGGCTGCTAACTTCGGCAGTAGCCAGAAGATCTGACATATATGGATTCAGGGTATTGGGTTCCTGCAAACTGCCATATGTTAACTGTCCACCAGGCTTGATATCTCTTTTTGCAGGATTCTGCTGCTTTGATTTCTGGCTGCCGCATCCTCCGCCTAAGATTAAACTTACTATCAGCAAAATAATCAATAGCGTTTTATTCTTACGCAAAAAAAGAACCTCCCAACTACCTTCCATACAGTTCTTGATAGCGTTTTTTGCTATACAATACTTTTCCCACATATTCCCGGGTCTCACGGAAAGGAATCTGACCAACATCTGTAAAAGCCATTGTCCAGCCATACTGGTTCATCCACTGCCGGACATTTCCTCTGCCACCGTTATATGCTGCTAATACCAGCACTTCATTACCTTTGAATTCTTTTCTCAATGAAGACAGATACCATGTTCCCAGCCGAATATTTACCTCCGGATTTTCTAGTTCAGACAGCACAAAATCAGGATAATCAAGCTGACCGGCCACCCAGTTCGCCGTTTCCGGCATCATCTGCATCAAGCCCAGTGCGCCTTTGACCGAGCGAGCCTGTGCGATAAATTTACTTTCTGTACGAATAACACCTGCAACCAGAAATGGATCGATCTCGTTTTCCAGGGCAAAGCGATAAACTATATCTTGGTACGGAAAGGGATAAAGATATTTCTTTTGAAACCAATCGCTTTTATAGACCCCATAACTGCTAACTACTAGAATTGACAAACTTACTACCAGGATTTTCATCCAGGTTATATTACGCAACGCTAATCACTCCGTCATTTTTCTCCTGCCTTGCAATTGCCTCTAAAAAAATATGTGTCAAAATGTAAAAAAATGCAGAAACAGACGATTTTAATCAGATGATTCCATTATTTTTTGCCATGCTGCCACCACCTGCCGCCTGGTTTCATCTACATCTTTATTATTGTCAATAATCACATCAGCATAATTAATTTTTTCCGACAGGCTCATTTGAGCTTTTATCCTGGCAGCAGCCTGTTCAGGAAGTACATTGCTGCGGGAAATCAAGCGGGATAACTGTGTTGATTCATTAACATATACTACCCAGATTTCATCAGCCATGTCCTGCCAGCCGGCCTCAAATAATAATGGTATATCCAATACGGCAACAGCATAGCCTTGATTTCGCACTTGGCCTAAAATTTGTTCAACCCTTTCTTTAATCCGGTAATGGGTGATTTTTTCCAGCCAAGTCCGCTCACTAATGTTCTCGAAAATCAGATTCCCCAATAACTTCCTGTCAATTTTTTCGTCCGGCAGCAATACGTTTTCCCCAAAATGGTCCACTATTTCCCGCCAGGCCGGCTGTCCGGGCGCAACAATTTCGTGTGCTATTTTATCCGCATCCACTATATACGCGCCTAACTCGGCCAGCATAGCGCTGACAGTGCTTTTACCGCTGGCTATGCCACCAGTTAAGCCAATAATATACATTGAAAATTCCCCTTACTGTTGACAGTGTGGGCAATAATGCGTGCCTCTTCCGGCTACCTCTATCCTTGCGATAGGTGTGCCGCATTTAGAACAGGGTTGCCCTTTTCGTCCGTATACCCGCAGATAATGTTGATGACTGCCGCTTTGTCCAGTGCCGTCACGATAGTCGCGGAAAGTAGTCCCGCCGTGAATTATACCCGCTTCGATGACGGTATTGACGGCATGGTAGAGTTTTTCCACCTCATCACCAGTTAGATCTGCCGCTGTTTTTTCCGGATTAATACCGGCAAGTGCCAGGCTTTCATCCACATAAATATTCCCCAAGCCACCCACTAATTTTTGATTTAACAGTATTGCCTTAATTTTGCCATGCCGGTTTTTAAGCATATCCTGAAAGTAATTTAATGTGAATTCTTCCGACAAAGGTTCCGGCCCCATACCGGATAAACCGGAAATTCGCCAAAGTTCCTGCTGGGGCATCACATAAAGAGTGCCAAGTGTACGCGTATCGGCATACAGTAAAGCCGCCCCGTTGTCCAAAACAAAGATTATGCGGGTAAACTTATCGTATTCTTCATTGGTTATATAATACAGGCGACCGGTCATTCTAAGATGTACCACCATTACAAGGCCGCCATCCAGGTTAAATAATAAATATTTGCCCCTTCTTGCCATATTGATAATTTTTTTACCTGTCACCAGAGCCTGGAACTCGGCTGCTGACGGCCACTTGATCAGGCGTGGCAATAATATATCAACTTGTTTAATTACCCGCCCGGATACTTTGTCCAAAAGAGTACGGCAGATAGTTTCCACTTCCGGTAATTCCGGCACTACGCATCCCTCACTATTTGGCTTCAGCCCAATTTTTGCCTAACTTAACATCAGCTGTCATTGGCACTGACAAACTAACCGCCTGTTCCATAGCCTGTTTGACAACCTGGCCTACTAAGTCAGCCTCTTTGGCAACCACCTCAAGCACCAATTCATCATGTACCTGTAAAAGGATCCTGCTGCATAATTGTTTTTCATGTAAAATGCTATAAACATCTATCATGGCTTTTTTAATGATGTCTGCGGCTGTACCTTGTATCGGCGTATTCATCGCCGTGCGTTCGGCAAAAGAACGCTGGTTAAAATTACTACTGGTTATATCAGGCAAATATCGCCGCCTTCCAAATAAAGTGGTAACATACCCCAACCGGCGTGCATCTGTCAGGATGACGTCAATGAAAGCTTTAACACCATGATATTTAGCAAAGTAACTGTCAATATAGTGACCGGCCTCCTTACGGCTGACACCTATATCCCGGGACAATCCATAGTCGCTGATGCCATATACAATACCGAAGTTTACCGCCTTAGCACGGGCCCGCATCTCGGAAGTTACTTGGTCCATCGGAACGCCAAAAACTTCTGCAGCAGTCCGGGTATGTATATCCTGATTTTGCTTAAAAGCATCAATTAAATTTTCATCACCTGACATATGGGCCAGTATCCTTAACTCAATTTGGGAATAATCAGCAGACATTATATAATCAAACCCTTGACCTGGCACAAACAACTCTCTAATTCGCCGGCCTATTTCAGTACGGATAGGAATATTCTGCAGATTTGGATCAGAACTGCTTAAACGGCCGGTAGCAGTAACTGTCTGATTAAACGTGGTATGTATCCTGTTGGTGCTCACATTGACCAAGCTTTCCATACCATCAAGATAGGTAGATTTTAGCTTTGTCAGTAAGCGGTATTCCAGCAGCCTGTCTATCAAAGGATGCTGGCCTGCAAGTTTTTCCAGTACTTCAGCATCAGTTGAATATCCTGTCTTAGTCTTTTTTATCACCGGCAGTTTAAGCTTTTCAAACAAAATGACACCTAGCTGTTTAGTTGAATTAACATTAAATTCCTCGCCTGCCAGCCCGTATATTTCATGCAGCAATGCATTAATTTTCACAGCAATTTCCCCGGACATCGTTCTAAGATATTCAGTATCTACCGTAATTCCGCAATGCTCCAGTGAAGCTAAGATAGCAGCAAGCGGCATCTCAATTTCGTAATACAATTTTTCCAGGCCGGCTTCTGCCAAGTGTTCCTTAAGCAAAGGCTGAAGCTCCCCCACAGCGTTAGCTGCCCAGCAGGCAAATGCCGGATCGGCAGTTGTTTTTTCATGCTGTTCTCTGTCTCTGTTCAGATACTTAGCCAATAAAAGATCCAGCGGATATTCCGCAGCGGTAGGATCAAGCAAATAGGCAGCAAGCAGGATATCGAAGCTAACACCGGCTACCGCAATATTAAGCTTATTGCACGCGTTATAAAACTTTTTAGCATCATAGGTTACTTTATTTATATTGCTGTCGGTCAACAAACTTAGCAGCTCGTCCCAACCGCGGACGCCTGCTGCAATATACACCGCCTGACCTTCTAAAATAAGCGCCATTCCCTGCAGGGTTGCATCAGGAATTTGCCCGGCAATAACAGGATAAAATTTCAAAACGCCAATATCCCTTGTTTTACCGACTGCTTCTGCAACTGATTGATAATCTGTCAGCAAAACTGCTTCCGGATAATTCTTACTGACTTTTGTACACTTTAAAGAATTACCGGGAAATATGTCATCAATCCTCGTTAGCAGGCTTTTAAATTCGTAGTTGGTTAACAGTCTGAGTAGGTTTTCCCTGTCGGGACAAATATGATAAGCATCAGGTTCAAAATCAAGCGCCATATCGCACACAATGGTAGACAATTTTTTCGATAATACAGCCAAGTCCATATTGTTGCGCAGATTTTCCTGCAGCTTTTTTCCTGATACTTTATCTATGTTGTCAATCAGGTTTTCTATTGAACCAAACTCGGCAATCAATTTTGCTGCTGTTTTTTCACCAATCCCGGGAACTCCGGGAATATTGTCGGAAGTATCTCCCATAAGGCCCTTTAAATCAATCATTTGGGCTGACGTAATTCCATATTTGTTTTGAAAGGCCTGGCTATCAAACATTTCCATGTCTGAAATACCCTTTTTCGTAAGCATAACGTTAACATTTGGTCCTATCAATTGCAAAGCATCTCTGTCACCTGTAACAATAATCACATTATGACCGGCCTGGCAGGCTTTTACGGATAAAGTGCCTATGATATCATCAGCTTCATATCCTGCCTGTTCCAGCACTGCAATTCCCAAGGCAGCCAATACTTCTTTTACTAACGGAAATTGTTCTGCCAATTCGCTTGGTGTAGCCTTACGATGTCCTTTATATTGAGCATAAATATCATTACGAAATGTAATTCTTCCCTTATCGAAAGCAACAGCTACCGCCTCCGGCTTTACGTCTGAGAGCAATTTTAGCAGCATAGTGGTAAAACCATATACCGCATTAGTATATTGTCCCCCTATGGTAGTCAACAGCGGCAAAGCATAAAAAGCCCGATGCATTAAACTGCTGCCGTCAATAATTGCAAATGTGCGTGGCATAAATCCCACCACCTATTTTCTTATTTGTTTGTACTATAATTTAACTGAATATATCAAAATTCCTTTTTAGTTTCTATATTGTAAAAGTAGTTTATACTAAACTTGATTCAAAATAATATTGCACAACGAAGTAGATGCATTTTCTGAAGCAGCCTCGATACAGAAATAAAAGGCGGTGCTGCAAACCGCCCATAGGTGATGGTAAAAACTCCCATCAGTTTTACCTACTGACAGGAGTTTCTTACTAGCAAAATTATACAGTATATAAAGTATCAAGTCAATTGGTATACAAGTCAGTTCCTGACCTTCGCTGTCTCCTCAAAAGGATATGTTATCTCAACAGTACGGTCCAGCTGATTCCAATATACAAATGCATTTAACCATTCATTAATTTGATTTATTTTAATAAATGGCTCATTCTCAATTATACTTACAGGCACATTTTTGCCCTGTATAGTCAAAGTATTTTTTAATCCATCCCACTTTGCTGTCTGCCCTGTTGCCTTAATTACCTCTAAGGCCGGAACTGCTAATATCCCCTCAGCTGTCTTCACATTTCTGGTAACAACTTTGCCATTTAGCAATACAGTTATAAAATCAAAATCCACACTATTGTCCTCATGGTTCCAGTTTTGTTGACCGCCAAATAACATCTGGATATTTTCCGGCGTCGTATATAATATATCGCCCTTAATTACACCACTAGCCGTATTTTTCTCGGTTTGTACCAGGCCTTTTTGTTCATCCCAGATGATATTGGTTTTCAGAACTTCGGCAACCGCCCAAACGGGTACATATACTAAGCCTTGTATATTTACTGCCCAACGGGGCAGTACTTTGTTATTTATTCTGATGTGAACTAATTGGGCAAATGGAACCTGCTTATTTTGCTCGCCTTGAATTATTTGCAATAGCAATCCGTCACTGACCAGGCCGTTCAAATGATATTCAGCCAGTTTATTGATGACAGACTCTAAATTTATTCCCTGACAACCATAAACATCCGCGTAAATGCCAATAGAAGCCTGCCCTTTATTATCAATTCGCAGTCTAACCCGGTCGTAGGTTATACGCACAGGTGTTCCGATGTTTACCTTGCTGTATAATTCCTCAGCATCCTGTTCAAACATGCGAATACAGCCATTTGACACCGCAGAACCGATAGCCCAGGGAGCGTTAGTTCCATGTATTCCATAATCGGCTGTAAAGCCCATCCAACGGTAACCTAATGGATTAGACGGACCGGAAGGAATTGAAAAGCCCCGTCCCGCCGGAATCCATGCAGGGTCGACCTCCATATACTGGATGGCATAATTCCCTATAGGTGTAGGTGTTGAAGGCTTGCCAATAGCAACCGGGTATTCCTTTACAAATGTATTGTCAGAATACAGATCCAATGTCCTGCTAGGTAAATTAATTACAATACTTGGTGCGGCAATAACCTTGCTTTCTTGAGCCCAGGCGGATATTACTACCATAAAAAACAAAAACATTGCTATAGAACCTGCCCTTTTGAATAAGAACATTGAGCATCCCCTTCTTTGTCCTTAATTTTTATGACTATAAACGTATATGAGGGATGCTCAGGCTATATGCAAGTTTTTTTATCTATCTAAGTTCTTCTTTATAAGGATGCTCGTTCGTCGGCCGAGTAGAAATTCTTGCACAATCTTGCTGCTGGCTTTGGCCGGACAAGTGCATTATTGCAAGTTAAGAATTTGCTGATGCACTACTTTAAGATGACGGATACGATCATCAAAAATCGGTATATATATATGCACTTTAGTACCCCGGGCCTCATTAGCGCTAATATTAATGAATCCACCATGCTCTGAAACAATCCGGTGGGCTATAGGTAGACCAAGTCCCATGCGGTCGAGTTTCGTAGTATAAAAAGGCTCAAATACTTTGGATAAAATTTCACATGGCACACCGCTGCCATTGTCGTGTATAGCTATGACCAGCATATTAAGTTCAGCATTCAGCCATGATTTAACTGTCAATACCCCTTCTTCAGGCATAGCTTCCATAGCATTCTGCATAACATTTACTATAGCCTGCTTCATAAGATTACTATCTGCCATTATATCAGGCAGGTTCTTGGCCAATTGCTTATCAATACCTATTTTTTCACCGCCAAGTTCCTTGAAAGTAAGCATTAACGCCTCTTCAATTGCCCTGTTTACATTAAACCCATATGCTTTCTTTATGGGAGGCTTGGCAAATAGGATCAGTTCTTTTACCACATCGTTAATATACGAAACTTCGTCAAGCATTATTTCTAAAAGGTCACGACGCACCGTGTATTGATCATCTTCAAGACGGTTTAGCATTACTTGCAGATAACCACTAATAGTAGTAAGGGGTGTGCGCACATGATGTGCTATTCCTGCTGCCAGTTCCCCCAGTGACATCAGCATCTGGGTAGTCTGAATCTGCTTAATCGCAGCTTTTACAGCTGATACATCCTGCATTATTATAATCATTCCAGACACTTCGCCTGACGAATCAATTAACTTCAAGGTATCTATATGCAAATATACCACCTGATCCTTAATTTTTAATTTAAGATTTGTCGAGGAAAGTTCTTCATATTCAGAAATAGAAAATATTCTTAAAAACTTATCACCATAGTTCTTAAAAACTACTTCAGCCCGCTTTCCCAAAACTTTTAGCCGGTCTAAAGAGCAAATCCTTTCGGCCTCCCGGTTTAAATTTTTAATGCGCATTGAACTATCTAAATGGATAATACCAGTAGCAGGTGTTTCAAAGTAGTCTTTATATTCATCTTCTCTAACAAGATATACCACTTTACTTTTAAGAGCTTCCGCAGACATAATTCGCCATCCCCTCTATTGTCCCTAATACTTTAAGGTGTTAGATAACATTCTTGTAAATTATTGTATTTCCTGCTAAATCAGGCCAATTAGTTTTCGTAAAAAACCGACAGCGTGTTACTTATAAAGTAACACGCTGTCGAAACCCAGTAGTATCCCACTGAAATCCTTATTTTTACTGACTTCTTACGGTTGCTTCATTCGACATAATATCGCCGGTATAAACCTTTATTTAATGCAATAGTTTATATTAATCACCATTATTCTACATTTACTGTTCTTTATTCCATTATTTTACATTTTAATTTTCTGAAAAAAAGCGTAAATACCCTTAAAACATTATGATTGAGAGACAAAGAAGGATTATATTTTATATCCATCTTTCCTTGTGAGATGCGGAGCCAGCCGCTCCCTTCATATCCTTCGTCCATTCTTCCGTTCAAAAATTTACATCAAAGCTGGTTAAAGCTAAAAACTTATAAATTTCGATATATTCAAGAAAACGGTTATTTCTGGGGAACCGGTATGCTTTTTTTATTATCTTCTTCCCGAAAAACTGCAGTCTTCTGATAATAAATAAAGGCCGGTAGTATTACCGGCCTTTATTTATTCACCTATGTACTTCTGATGAAAGTAATCCGGATCTACATCCTGGGGAACCACAGCATGGAAGCGCAGCCATTCATTACCTCTTTCATGTTTATTCAATAAATAAGTTTTTACTGGATAGTCTTTGATATCAACACTCAACAGATCTTTTCCGTTTACAGCCCGTTCTAAGTCATTTTGCGAGCAAGAATCTGTATAAAAATACTGATCAACTGCCAACAAACTGCCATCATTATCATAGGCAGCACCAAAATAAACTGCGCCGCAATCTATGGTAAATTCATAATTGCCATCCTCATTAGCAGTACGGCTGTCGATAAACACTCTTTTAATAGGCAGTTGAGTCATTTGTATTCCCATGCTATCACCTCCATTTTATATTACGATACCATTTTCCCCAACAATTATTTATTTATACGACCAGGAAAACACTATGCACCTTCAAAAAATTTCAGGAAACTTGCAGATTATATGAATAAGCGGCTTTCATTTCCGGATCGAAATCTTACTTTGACTTTTCCTGATAGTCAAGGCAATTAACGCCTGATACCTGGTGCACATCAATATGAGGCAGCCTGGCGCTTTTAAAACCCATAGACTTGCACCCATAAGGAAAATTCTTATCCCACGTAACATAAAAATATTTACATTTATAACAATTAATCTGTTGTTGCTTCATATGATCATCCTGATATTATGTATAATAATCTTAGTCCTTATTGGGATTAAATTACTCGCCCAACGGCAAGACTTATAACTTTTGTCATTTCTATGCAACTGCTCCTAAACAGAAAATAAGCCATAAAGAAATGCAAAATTTCCTCATGGCACTTGAGTGACTTAATCCTGTTTTATTCTTTCCAGAATGATCCTGTGATCAATCAATTGCAATTCTTTAATACGTGCAGCCAAAGTTTTACGCTGGCCAAATATATTTTCCAAATAAATTTCACCGTCTTTTGGTATAACCCTGTCTACTCTTTCAAGAAATAACTCTTCCTTACCATTCTCATACAAATATACATTAGCTTCACACATGTTTGATCATCCCTCCATGTATCTTTCAATTTGCACCAGTAAAGCATCAACTAAATGTGGCAGCGGTTCGGTCTGCAAACCAATTATGTCAACATTACTTCGATGGATGGGCAACAGTAGTTTCCTAGCTTTGCTGCTGGCAATTACTTCTGCCATTCTAGGCGTAAGTTCACCTTGCATGGAATTAGCAATAATAATACTCAAAGATCCCACAATCAGATCCACTTCATTTGCGTTATAGGCAATAGCGTTTTCGCCGCTGGCACCCTCATTCGCCCCGGCTTTCAGCATGGCGGCAGTAGCAAGAGCATTGGTACCAAAAGCAAATATTTCAATTTTATCGTGAAATGCATTAAGCATTTTTTCGATGATTACTTTGCCCATACCTCCACCTTGCCCGTCGATAACTGCAATCCTCATAAAATCCCCCTTAGAAGTTCAATTACGAAACAAAACAATAAAAACCATCAAGGTACTTTAACAACCTTCATGGTTAACCATATTCATCAGGTAAATCGTCAATAAAATAAATAGGGTACAGCTTTAATTTTGTCAAACTTCAGTCTGACTTATCCATGTAAATCATACCATAAGGCAGTATTTTTGTAAATATACTTGATAACAGGAAAGCAGGTAGTTGGCAAACCACCTGCTTTTTATCTCTCTTTATCTTTTCAACCTAACTGGGAACTACTGCTGGCTAGGCATTTCCTCCAGTACCACCGATGTTTTGTGCTGCTGACCGTTGCGGATGAAAACCACTTCTATATTGGCTCCAATCGCCTTGGCATCGATAGCGGATCGTAGGTCAGCCACACTGTTAGTGTCTGTACCAGCTACCCGTAAAATAATGTCCCCTTTAGTTAAGCCAGCCTTGGCTGCCGGACCATTTTTCACCAGCTGCGCGACATATACCCCTTTGTCCAATTCCAAATCGTACCCATAAGCCGCGGCGCTCTTACTGTCAAGTGCCCCGACACCCAGGTAAGCTCTGGCCACATGTCCCTTATCAATCAATGACTGCAGGATAGGATGAGCGATATTTGTCGGAATGGCAAAACCAATTCCCTCCACTCCGGGTACGGAAATCTTGGCACTATTTATACCAATTACCACTCCGTCGGCATTGACCAAAGCTCCGCCGGAGTTGCCGGGGTTAATGGCAGCATCGGTTTGAATAAGCTTGAATTTTCGTTCGCCAATTTCGATAGACCGGTTGAGTGCGCTAATTACGCCAGTAGTCACGCTGCCCTGGAATTCAAGACCAAGCGGATTACCGATAGCAATAGCCGGCTCCCCTACCACCAGACTGTCGGAATCACCCAATACCGCAGCTGGCAAGTCGGTTGCATCCACCTTAACCACCGCCAAATCGGTAACCGGATCAGCCCCTAGTACACGGCCATTCAGGACTCGTCCATCTGCCAATGATACACTGATTTCCTGGGCTCCTTCGACTACATGATTATTCGTTGCAATATAACCGTTGGAATCAAAAATTACACCTGAACCAACGCCTTTATCCACTAACACTTTCCGATTGGAAATATCTCTTGCATAGCTTTTATTGGTAATACCTACTACAGCCGGTCCTACAGACTGAGCTGCCCTGACAATGGCAGTATTGCGGTTATCAGAAATCCCTGCCGGTATCTGTGCCTGAACAGTTGGCGTATGCAACAAATTGGCCGGCCCGGTTGTTAAATTTTTGCCATAACCCATAACCAAGCTTGTGCCAACAACTGCAACAAAAGCGGTGACCAAACAATAGGTTATTATTTTCTTATACATTTTCTCATCCTCCATGAAGTTTCTTCCAATACAATACCAAAAAATCATGACAATTTTATGACATTACCTGTTTATATTTTTAGATTAATCTTGTTACGCTTGCTATATCCATTTTTCCTGTTGCAACAGGGGATGAGATGAGATAGAAGAACCGTCCCCATGTCTCATATTTACGGCAAAAAAAGGATTTGCATATTGGCAAACCCTTGGAATTTCTGGTGGAGATAAGCGGGATCGAACCGCTGGCCTCTTGAATGCCATTCAAGCGCTCTCCCAGCTGAGCTATACCCCCACGTTATTATCTTGCTGACATTAGCTATTATAACGTATGTAGCGATATGATGTCAACAGTCTTTCTTTACTATTCCTGCCGGGAAATATTAACTAAAGAATCTTTTTATCAATTAGTTCTATGAGCTGGCCAATTTCCGGCTTGGATATTTGACCATCAGCTCCGATTACTAACCCTTTTTGCCGCATTTCCTCGTTAATCAATGAAGAGAAAATAATTGTAGGAAGAATCTGCAAATGACGGTCTGCTTTAATTCTCTTTATCAGATGATGTCCGTCCATTTGCGGCATTTCAATATCTGTAATGACCAATTGCACCTTATTTTCAACAGGGGTCCCGTCGCTGATCAAAGCTTGCAATCCTTCCCAGGCTTCCTTCCCATTATTATATGCTTTGACATTTGCGTACCCGGAACTTTGCAGGGTATTTACCAAAAGTTCTCTTAACATAATTGAGTCTTCGGCAATTAATATGGTTTTGCTGTGTCGCATTTGGTCTAAATCGGGAGTACTCTGGGAAATTGAAGTCAGTTTTAGATTCATATCTGGGTTAATATCTGCCACTATTTTTTCAAAATCCAACAGGACAATTATCTTTTCGTCCATCTTAATGATACCGACAACCATATCCGAATTAGTAATGCTGGGCGGTGGTTCCATCGCGGTCCAGGAAATCCTGTGGATGCGGGATACTTCATTTACCAAAAAACCCACATAAAAATTGTTTAGCTCGCTGACAATAATGTTTTGTCCGGCGGAATCCTGCTGACAGTCCAATACGCGTGGCAAATTTACCAGCGGCATAACCCGCCCCCTCAAGGTAAATACACCATCCACATAAGGATGGGAATGCGGCATTTTAGTAACAGTGACAGGGTTTATCACTTCTCTTACTTTCGCTACATTAATTCCATAATGTACCTTACCGACCGTGAATTCAATAATTTCAAATTCATTGGTACCTGTCTCAAGTAATATACCTTTTTGGGAAAATCCTTCATTCATATAAACGCCCCCTGCCGTATTATTTGGCTGCCAAGCATGTAGCACAATTCTTTTAAATAAAGCTATATTCGCCCTCAGCAGGCTAAGGTTGGCTAACTATCCTATTGCATATACTAATTAATCTAATTTGACAAAGGCAATGGAAATTCCTGCATTAATCACCTTATTTCGACAAAAATATAGTAGAAATAATTTGTCACTCGAAAATTGTAGCTTTAACGGCTTTTAGCGAAGATATGTCCATCCTTCCCGCTGCTCTATCAACCCTAATTTCATCAATTTGCCTATCGCTCTTTTAAATGCAGCTTTACTAATATTGAACTTTTCCTTAATAATTTCCGGCGCCGTATCATCGGTATAGGGCATTTTTCCGGCACGAGAACGAAGAAACTCAAGTATTTCATCGGCATCAGCATCAATGGCATCTTCCTTAAGCGGACGCATCGATACATTAATACGTCCATCATCCCGCACAAAAGTTATGCGGACAGTGATCTCTTCACCTACTTTGGGACGTGATACCATTTCGTCATTATGTAAAAAAGCAATATAACGTTCTTTGGTAAACAGGAACGCTCCCTCTTCACTATAATTATATACTGAACCGGTTACCATATCGCCGGCTTTAGCCTCCGCAGCCGGTTTAGCTGCCCGCCTTAGTTCATCTTCGACTTCCATAGTCACAGCCTGCCGCCCGGATTTGTCGCGATATAACTTAACCCATACCTTATCCCCTTTGCGTACCTTGCCGCGCATCCCGGCAAAAGGCATGAATATACCCCTTTCACCGCCTATGTCCACAAAAGCCCCATCTTTTGAAGTATTAACTACAGTAACCCGGGCAACCTGTCCTTCCTTCATTTGCGGCAAACGCATACTGGCTGCCAGCCGTCCCTTCGGATCAACATACAGATTAACTTTTACTTCATCGCCAACTGCCACTTCGTGCGTCTGTTGTGCTTTATGCAGCAGAATATCATCAGATGTATTCCCTGTACCGGCATCCAAAAAAGCCCCTAGTTCATTTACCCTGGCCACTTTGAGAGTTTCAATGCCGCCAGGCTTTAATTTCGCATTATTATTCATCAAAATCACCTAATCGATATACATATGGGATTTAGCATCGCCCCACAATCGTTCCAGGTTATAAAAGTTTCTATCCTCTTCCACAAAGATGTGAACTACACATGTCCCGTAGTCGAGTAAAATCCACCTTCCCTCACGGTAGCCTTCTTTGTGCAACAATTTAATACCGGACTCCTCAAGCTTCTCCTCTATATTGTCAGCGATTGCCTGTACTTGAGTAGTAGAGTTGGCACTACAAATAATGAAATAGTCAGTAACCATTGAAATATTCTGCATATCGAGAATAGTAATATCTTTGGCTTTTTTATCACTGGCCGCCTTGGCAATCATTTCAGGCATATCAATCGTAATTTCGGTCATGCTGTACCTCCCGGAAATATAAATTAACCTATTTTAGTTATTTTCATTACAGGAATATTCTATTCTTGCAAAACATCAAGTTTCCTGCAAAAAAAATAAGAAAACCGCTAACGCGGCCTTTTGGTGTCATTACGAACGCAATTTCTTATATTTAGAAAAAGCCTGTAGTGCAATCACTACAGGCTCTACATCAATTGCTCCGGGTAGTATCGTTAAAAACCCCGCTCATTTTAGCATTATCTGTCGCAAATATTCTTTCAACCATTAGCCTTGTCTGTTCCTTATCCGGAACCCAGTAACTCAAACCATCAATGGTTGCAAAAGTACCGGGCACCATTTCAGCTTGCAGTCCGCTGGCACGGAAGGTTTTTAAAGTATTAGCCAGTTTTACCATAGTAAGCAAACTCATATCCGTTTGTACGTATTTATTAATCGTGCTCGCCAAAGCCGGCAGTTTTATGATGGTGCCTGCCTGTAACATTTCACTGCTAAGCGCTTTTAAAAAACGTTGCTGACGTTGAACCCGGCCAATATCACCAAGTTCATCGTGACGGTATCGTACATATTCACCTGCTTTTTCCCCATCCAAATGCTGATATCCTTTGTTAAGGTGAATACTTAGATTAGCATAGGGATCTTCATAGTTCATATCATTCTCAACATATAAATCTACCCCACCGAGAATATCAACAACTTTTATAAATGCCTGCCACTCAATTACTACATAATAGTTGATAGGAATATGCAATAATTCCTCAACTGTACGCTCAGATAAATCGGAACCGCCATACGCATAGGCATGAGTAATTTTATCATACCCCTTGCGCCCGGGAATGCTGACTTTGGTATCACGGGGAATTGATAACAGATTGATACTACTGTCTTCAGGATTAATACTTGCCACCATCATCGTATCAGACCGCTGTGGCGCGCCCGGAACCTCGTTGTCACCGTCATCTAAACCAAGCAATAGTATATTAATTCGTTTGTTTAAAACATCTGAGTGTTTATTTGCCGTTGTTTTTGCAGTTGTTGAAATACTTCCGTTTAACGCGCTTGTAATAGCATATACCGCCCCCCAGACCAATGAGGTTACAGCCGCAAGCAGGATAGCAACAACAATGAATACCCTTGCCCAACGGATTCTGCGACGCGTAGAAGCCATATAAACCGCCTCCTTCCTAAAAACATAAGAAAAGAATTCTTATGTCGCAAAAAGCGCTTAACTATCCCCGAAGTAACATATATAAAATATTTTCTATCTGTCAATTGCCTGCATTTTTATTAATAAACTATTGCGTCCGGCAACTGTGGCCGGATGAATTAAACCGCCTTCCCCGACGATATATCGTAAGGTCTGATCATAAGCGGCCAGTAAAGCTGCTTCTAAATCTTTTTCAGCTAATAGCCGCAGCTTGTCTACCCCAGGACAAGAACGTCCCGGTTCAATAAAATCGGCCAGATAGATAATTTTATCAAGCAACGTCATCTCCGGTCCACCTACTGTATGCGAAACAATAGCCCGGCAAATTTCAATATCATCTATTCCATATTCCACACGGGCCACTTCAGCTCCTAAAGGTGCATGCAATAAAACAGGTTCTTGACGTTCTACATCATCAACCACTATACCAAAGGCTTCAGCCCTTTGCAATAGGGTATTCCTGGGGATCTCCCGCGCACAATCATGCAAAATGCCTGCTGTTTGCGCTTTGTTCGTATCAGCGCCGAACCTTTCGGCCAAGATCACGGCAGTTTCGCTTACCCCCATAGAATGTTTATATCTTTTCGCCGATAAACGTTGGGCCAACTTTTTTGTAATAGTTTCATAATCCATCTAAATCACCCGTGTGATAAAATTCGCTAATACTTCCCTAAATCCTTCTTAAAAAAAACAAAAGCCTCCTTTATTTAGGAGGCATTTTACGCCAAGAATTGCCGTATAATTGCGTTATTAGCCCTGGCGAGGCTTTGCTTCATTGACTACAATCTGACGTCCGCCAAAATCACTGCCATTCATAGAAGAAATCATCTTGTCGGCATCATCATCTTCTACTTCAACGAAACCAAAGCCTCTTGAACGGCCTGTTTCTTTATCGGTAATAATTCTGCTTGAAATCACCGTACCATGTGCGCGGAAAGCATCAGCCAAGCTGGTATCGGTAGTGGACCATGGTAGATTGCCCACATAGAGAGTTTTTGCCATCGGGGAAATCACCTCTCTTTCCATGAATTCTAAATATGCTGCATTAACATTATTTGCGTATTGATGGTATTTCATGCCTGCCTTTATTTGGATAGCAAGAGGCTGCCGCAAATGGCCCATCTGCCAGTTTTTTAACCACTGTACAATCCTTCTTTTAAAATATAGCTTTCCACGCTTTCCGGAACAATGTATTTTATCGAACGCCCATTTTTTACACGCTCCCTGATATCGGTAGATGATATCTCAAGCGCAGGAGCTGCCAGGCGGTGAATCGCTGTGCGTCCTTTATTGCCAAACAGTTTGATTACAGCATCAAGTGTGCTTATACAGCCGGGACGGGTTACTGAGATAAAATGGCATAGTTCAAGTAAACGGTCAATATCTTTCCAGGTAGTTAAATCCTGTACAGCATCGGTGCCGGTAATAAAGTAAAAATCAGTTTGTACACCATATAGTTCAATTAATTCCACTACTGTGTCGATAGTATAGGAAGGACCCGGCCTCTCCATTTCAATTGACGAAACATAAAAATGGGGATTAGAGTATGTAGCCATAACAGTCATAATATAACGATGCATCGATGGAGTAACCAGCGAATCTTGCTTATGCGGAGGATTGGCGGCAGGTATAAATAAGACCTTATCCAGGCCATATTCAATTCGTACTGCTTCAGCGATTACCAGGTGGCCGATATGAATAGGGTCAAACGTTCCACCCATTATGCCAACCTTGCGTTTGGTGTCTAACATTAAGGCACTCTCCCCATATATGACATTTTTGCAAATAATAATATATCAAGCTGCTCATCAAGTATATTACTAAACAGGCAATATGGCAAAATTACCGTCCTCAACTTAAAATATCGACCGCAACTCGGACGATAGCCATAACGGCAGCAATAATGATTACCGCCCTGATATAATCCATAATATCATGCCTGGCTTTATCAGATTTCAAATAATTTATGATAGCATATATATAGCCCATAAAATCCTCCAAATTATTCCTATTCATATTCTATCATAAGATTCATAATAATATAATATTTTAAAAAAATATTGCCTAATGACGCACGTACTAAAGATTTGGCCGACAATCAATACTATGAAGCAAAAAGCAGCCATATAGACTGCTTTTGGCCGGATCTTACAATATTACTTATAGATACCGCATTGCTTCCGGACAACCGCTAAGATTCTCTCCGGCCATTGAAAAGAGACTGGTTCAAGATTAAATCAACAATACCATATTATCGCGATGTACAACCTCATCGTACGGTTTACAGCCCAAAATCGCAGCAATCTCATTAGTATGAGCACCCATAATTTTTTGCACTTCTTCTACAGCATAATTAGCTAAACCTCTGGCAATTTCCCTGCCTTCCAGAGTAGTAATACTAATAGTGCTTCCATGCTCAAAATCACCATTAACTTTTTTGATACCGGCAGCAAGCAAACTTGAGCCACCTGCCAAAATAGCCTGTTCACAGCCTTTATCAATCGTCACCTTGCCGCGAATTCGCGCGCCGAAAGCCAGCCAGCGCTTACGTATCTGCAAACGGTTTTCCCTCGATAAAAAAATAGTACCCGCATTGACACCGTTTAATATATCGCGCACTACACCGTCCCGGCAACCAGAGGCAATAACCATGGTTACTCCGGAATTGACGGCAATTTTCCCGGCCTGAATTTTTGTATACATTCCGCCGGTACCTCGCAGTGAGCCGGGTTCCCCGGACAACGCTTCAATTTCCGGCGTAATATCACTGATCTCCGGAATAAGCCGGGCCTTGGGATTTTTTTGCGGATTATCCGTATATACTCCTTCTATGTCTGACAGGATAATTAGCACATCAGCATCTACAATACTTGCCACCATTGCAGATAACGTGTCATTATCACCAATTTTCAACTCGTCAATAGCTACTGCATCATTTTCATTGATAACCGGAATAACACCCATCTGCAAAAGGGTCAACAAGGCATTGCGGGAGTTGGCATAGCGTTTGCGTTTAACCGAATCCTCCCTGGTTAACAACACTTGCGCTACTACCTGGCCATACTCAGCAAATAATTTCTCATAAGTATGCATCAATATTCCTTGACCGACAGCAGCAACTGCCTGTTTTTCCGGAATAGTCTTTGGTTTTTCCTTTAGCCCCAGACGATCCATCCCTGCACCGACAGCGCCGGAAGTAACCAGGATTATCTCCTTGCCTTGGTTCGCCAGATCAGATAATTCCCTTACCATTTTTTCAATACGAAAAAAGTTTAACTTGCCAGTACTGTGGGACAATGTACTGGTACCGACTTTCACCACCAAACGCTTGGCGGTAGCCAAATTATCTCTGGTAAACATCCTTCTCTCCCCCACCTGCCTGTTGGCCATTGGTGCTAAGAAAACGCGATTGCACTTGAAATATTAAAAACCTTCTAACCGCCAAGAACGCCAAGACCGCCAAAGGAATTTTATAATAGCAAACCCCTTGGCGTCCTTGGCGCTCTTGGCGGTTAAATATTATAGCTCAGCTATGGCAGTTCAATCCTGGCATTTTCCGGATTTCGTTTATATAGCAGGCCGTTGCGGCCAATAATCTGCACAAGTTCAGCCCCTGTAGCCTCAGCTAACACGCTGATTGCCTCCGCTGGCTCAGCGGGACTGTTTTGCAGCACCCGCACTTTAATCAATTCACGGGCAGTCAGCACATCTTCCGCACTAGTAATCACCGAGCCAATTACTCCGGCTTTGCCGATTTGCACAACCGGATCTAAAGTACTGCCTATAGCCCGTAAATAACGTTTCTGTTTTCCTGTAAGTGTACTAAGCAAAAATAAAATCCCCCTAGAAATATTTCAAAACTTCCATTTGGATCAATGCTTTATATCGCAACATTTGGAACCGGTCTTTTCAAATAAGTACGCAATCTTTCAAACATACTTTATGTTTTAAACTCAAATTCCATATCCCGGATACGCACTGTGTCGCCTTCCTTGATGCCCCTTTCCCTGAGAGCATCTTCAATACCCAGCCTGCGCCAAATAAGCTGGAAGCGGCGCAATCCTTCGTCATTATCAAAATTGATCATGGCTACCAGCTTTTCAATATCCTTGCCCTTAACAACATATGCCCCATCATCATCCCGGTTTATGATAAATTCTTCCTCGGGTTTGGCCTCATACACTATAGTCTCAGCCAATTCCTCCGGTTCTTCCACATACTCTGCCAATAGCTGGGCAGCACGCTGCATTAGCTGCGGCAAACCGTCCCCGGTTGCTGCGGAAACCGGAAAAACTTCCCGTCCTGCTTGACGCATATATTCAGCTACCCGCTGGTAGTTATCCCGAGCTTCCGGCAGGTCCATCTTGTTAGCGGCAATAATCTGCGGCCTACCGGCCAGGCGTTCATTGTATAAAGCCAGCTCTTTATTAATTCTATGATAGTCCTCCAGAGGATCACGGCCTTCCAGCCCTGACACGTCAAGTACATGAACGATTACCTTGGTACGCTCTATATGGCGCAAGAAATCATGCCCCAGCCCCACACCTTCATGGGCGCCCTCAATTAAGCCTGGAATGTCAGCCAGCACGAAGCTATGTCCTTCATCCAGACTAACCACACCCAGCACCGGAGTTAGAGTGGTAAAATGGTAAGCGGCAATTTCCGGTTTAGCCGCCGATACACGGGAAATTATGCTGGATTTGCCTACACTGGGATAACCTACCAGCCCGACATCAGCCAGCAATTTTAGTTCTAGCAATAAATCGCGTTCTTCGCCAGGCTCTCCATTTTCGGCAAAAGTAGGGGCCCGATGAACACTGTTGACAAAGCGGGCATTGCCGCGACCGCCCCGCCCGCCTTTAACTACTGTTGCCTGTTGGCCTTCTTTAGTAAGATCGGCAATAATTTCGCCGGCATCCGCATCCTTAACAATTGTACCAGGCGGGACTTTTATATATAATGGCTCGGCGTTATGTCCATGCATGTTTTTAGTCTGTCCGTTAACGCCACGCTCGGCGGCAAACTTGCGTTTATAACGAAAGTCAATAAGAGTGTTCAGATTGGCGTCAACTACTAGAACAACATCACCGCCGCGTCCACCGTCACCACCGCTTGGACCGCCTCTTGGCACAAATTTTTCCCGTCGGAAGCTCGACATACCGTTACCACCGTCGCCGGCTTTTACGTGGATTTTTGCCCTATCGATAAACATATGGATCTCCTTTGATACATTATTAATTTGTATGTGTGCCCTGTTGGTAATATCGTATTTTTGAACCGAATATAATATAATATGTGCGATTGAGCAAAAATTTAGTCAGCAACGATCAGGCTTTACGCTGGCAATTAACCTGTTGTACATGCATGCGTAGCGGGTCCGACACCAAATTAGGGTCTTTAGCCATATCCTCAATATATTTCATTGCTTTTTCCGATCTTCCAAGCTGCAGCATGGCATGAATAACCTGTATATGATTAATAAAATCATGGCGTTGCACCTTAAGCAGCCTGATTAGCTCGTCACACACATCAGTATTTGCCGTTTTAATTGCCATTATAATCCTTCCTTCCGTCATTGGCAGTTGATGTATAATTTCGCCTAATAAGGCGAAATTCCTGTCTCACGGCATAAGAAAAACGCCCAGCGTCTTTAAATATTCATTAGGCAACCACAATATTGTTAAAAACATGTCTAACCGCCAAGAACGCAAAGGTCGCCAAGAAAAGCATTGGATTATAAATTCTGATCCAGAAATATAAAAATTCCCTTGGCGTTCTTGGCGTCCTTGGCGGTTAATCGTTTTCTCTGGCGGCCTCAAAAATATTAAATAAACCTGCGGTGCAAGCCGCAGGTTTATTTAAAAAATCCTTTTATGTTACATTGCCTCTTCAGCTGCATACACGCTTACTTGCCTGTCATAACGGCCTTTACGCTCAAAGGAAACGCGCCCGGCAACTTTAGCGTACAAGGTATCATCCTTGCCAATACCTACATTTTGCCCGGGATGGAAATGGGTTCCTCTCTGGCGGACTAATATACTGCCGGCCGTTACCACTTCTCCTGCATGGCGTTTTACGCCAAGGCGTTTAGCTTCACTATCACGACCGTTACGTGAACTACCTACCCCTTTTTTATGCGCAAATAACTGTAAGTCAAATTTAAACATCTCGTGATTCACCTCCTGTGCTCAAAAATACGAACACTTTTCGGATTTATTTGGACGATTTCTTTTAACCCAAGCAACATTGTTTCTAAAACGGCACCTGTTAAATCATCAGGCGCGCTGTCAAGTTCAACCTTAAGTTTGCCACTGGCAATATCAAGGTGAACACTGCGTCCCAGATGCCTTTCCAGTCCTAACACCGCAGTCTGTGCCAAAACGGATACGGCAGCACAGACAATATCCTGTCCGTGGGGTGCGGTATTAGCATGACCGGTAACGCTGAATCCTGTTATGGCATTGGATGAGTTTCTGTAAATCTCTATTCTGACCATTTTTAGGCATAGATCTTTTCAATAACAACTTTAGTATACGGCTGACGATGGCCTTGGCGTCTGCGGTAGTTAGATTTGGCTTTATACTTGAATACCAAAATCTTTTTGGCTTTGTCCTGGGCCACTACCTTGCCAGCTACTTTAGCTCCGGCTACCATGGGCTTGCCAATCATGACCTCGCCGTCTTTTACCACAGTGAGTACCTTGTCAAACTCCACGACATCGCCTTCATTGGCATCAAGTTTTTCAACAATAACTACATCGCCTTCAGTAACGCGGTATTGCTTTCCGCCTGTTTGAATAATTGCGTACATTATTACACCTCCCTGTTTAGATACTCGCCGAATACGGTATATCAGCGGAAAGCTGATATTTTCTCTACCTCTCCGTGCGGTTTGGGAACAAGTAAGCTTAAATCGCCTACAGCATTAAATTTTAGCATATTGGTAATAGTTTGTCAATTATTGCTTTTCACTTTCAGACAAAATCGAAAACACCTCATCATGCATGGTTGGTACCGCTTCGACTGTCAGTGTCTGCGACAATTCCTGACCCAAGCGAACTAAGTCCGCCCGTTCAAGGGCTTTAATCACCCGCGGATGAGCTTGAATAACAAGACGGCCTTGCGTTCTTCGTTGTGAGCTAATTCTTCTGAGTTCACGTTTAATATTAATGACTACCGTTTCCGGCGAGTAAACACGGCCACGCCCCTCACAACAGGGACACTGGCTGTAAAGCATGCCATCAAGGTTTTGTCTTGCTTTTTTACGGGTCATTTCCACCAGCCCCAGGCCGGTGAGTCCCAACACGTTAGTCTTGGTACGGTCCTGTTTCAACTTTTCTACCAAAGCCTCAAGAACAGCTTGTTTATGTTCTTCTTTATCCATATCAATCAAGTCAATGATAATGATGCCGCCAATATCTCTAAGACGTATTTGCCGGGCAATTTCCGCCGTTGCTTCCAAATTAGTCTGAAAGACGGTATCTGCCAGATTAGTGCAACCGACAAATTTGCCTGTGTTAACATCAATAACAGTGAGCGCTTCAGTTTTATCAATTACTATATAACCGCCACACTTAAGTTCAACAATCCGTTGCCCTAACTTATTAAATTCACTATCAAGCCCATAATGCGTAAAAATATCATCAGCACCTTGATATAGACTAATTTTCGGCACCAATTCCGGCGAACTATAATTCAGCAAATCGCATACCCGTCCGTAGGCTTCACGGCTATCAAGGATAAATTCTTCCACATCAGCCGTCAAATAGTCTCGCACAAGCCGTATGACTAAATCAACATCACGGTACAACAAAGTCGGAGCATGAACTAATTTATTTCTGGCCACTAAAGAATTCCATAGACTATGTAGATAATCTATATCTTTTTGTAAATCTTCTTCGCTTTTTCCTTCAGCCATCGTACGGACAATAACACCCATGCCGGCCGGCCGGACTTTATTGGCTAGTTCTTTTAAGCGATCCCGTTCCATTTCGCATAAAATCCGCCGCGACATGCCAACATATTCTACGGTAGGCATAAGTACGACATATCTTCCCGGCAATGTCAAATGAGTAGTGGCCCTGGGCCCCTTTGTACCAATAGCGTCTTTTACAATTTGAATTATTATATCTTGTCCCGCCGTTAATGTCATACCAGTTCTGGTTGCCTCGGCAGGCATGCCTGGATGCACCTCGCCAATATATAAAAAAGCATTCTTCTCTCTGTCAATATCCACAAACGCGGCCTGCATGCCTGGCAAAACATTTTTTACCTTACCCTTATATATATTGCCAACGATATGTCCTCTTTCCGCCCGTTCCACCGACACTTCCATTAGCTCGCCATCTTCTATCAAAGCCATCCGGGTTTCTTCCGGCATAGTGGCGACAATAATTTTTTGGGACATAAGCCCCCCTCCTACTCATGCATTCGAAATTAAACATTGAAAACTTGGCATGAAACACCTTACGCACAACCAAGATGTTGCCGTGAATCCATTATAGTTCGAGCGGTGATAGTCGCAAGTTTTTATCAGTCACATACAGCCCGGTGCGATGAATTAGTGCCGCGTTTTTATCCACCGGCAAACCATACAGGTTGACAAGTGCCGTCAATACTTCACCAGGTTTTACACTGCCTGTAGGCGTAACCCTGATAGCCAGCTTAAGTTCCAGCATCTCCTGGGCCCTGATTATTTCAGCATTACTAAAAATATATTGCTTGATATTAATTTCCCGCTTACCTTTAGGCGATTCTTTTGTATATAAAACCTCTGAAGCAGCATTGAACAGTCTAATGCAATCTTCTATTTTAGCAAAATCATTGCCAGGCAGAATAGGTGCAGTTACTTTATATTCCGCCATATTTACTACCGCCATTAATGCCGGACTACGGTCAGGCATATATTGGGCGCGTTTAATGAGGATGCCCTGTGGCAAACTGGCAGACAGCCTGTTTTGCAAAACAGCTGCGCCAATTTCGCCAGTCAGCTCAACATCCAGATATTCGGCCTCACTGGTCACGCCTACCGCAAGAGCGGAAGCAAAGGCAAGTTTCATATGAGGATTAAAGCCTTCTGAATACATGGCAGGCAGCTTGGCCCGCCGTATTGCCCGTTCCAGGGCACCGGCATAATCCAGATGCGAGATATAGCGAATCTCTTCTCCTTTGGTTATTTCTAAGCGTAATTTGGCCATTAGGCTTTATTCCCCCAATCAAGTACCTCTACACCAAGCCCCTGACAAACACCACAACCATGGCAGGCTTCCCGCCGGCAATCATGGGTAGGTTTTTCGATAACGGCCTGTTGGTACTCCCGCACCAGAAACGTTTTAGTAACACCTGAACTTAAATGTTCCCACGGCAAAACTTCATCTTGCTTGCGTTCCCGGCCGGCATAAAAATATGGTTCTAGTCCGGTTGTTTTAAAGGCTTCCAGCCACACATCATACTTGAAGTATTCTGACCATCCGTCAAACTTGGCCCCATTTTTCCATGCTTCTAAGATCACTTGTGAGAGCCTGCGGTCACCGCGGGAAAATACTCCTTCCAGCACACTGGTATGAGCATCGTGCCAGTTAAATGAAATATCGCGGCTTTTAAATAACGATTTTAACAGTTTTTGTTTCTCTTCTATCTGTTCCACGGAGTTTTGTCCGAACCATTGAAAAGGGGTATGCGGTTTCGGTACAAACGAAGATACGCTTACGGTTACTTTGGCACCCCGACGGCCTTTGATTCCTCTGTATAATTCAAGCACCCGGTGTGCCATGTCGGCAATGCCTGCAACGTCTTCCTCAGTTTCCGTAGGCAATCCAATCATAAAATACAACTTCACTGTCGACCAGCCTGCCCGGAAAGCTGCACTTACCGCTTCCTCCAAGTCTTCTTGGGTTACTCCCTTATTAATTACGTTGCGCATACGCTGTGTCCCCGCTTCCGGTGCAAAGGTCAGCCCGCTTTTGCGAACTTGCTGCACTTCTTTGGCCAACTGAATGGAAAAACTGTCAATCCTGAGGGACGGCAAGGACACACTAACGCCCTGATCTTTAAACCTAGTGATTAATGCCTCAACAAGGCCGTGAAGACAGGAATAGTCGGCCGAACTTAGCGAGGTAAGGGACATTTCATTATAGCCGGTATTATCAACAAGCTGTTGAGCAAGCTCTAACAAAGTTTCCAGGCGGCGTTCCCGTACCGGTCGGTACAGCACCCCTGCCTGGCAGAAACGACAGCCGCGGGTGCAGCCACGGAATAACTCAAGCATGATCCGGTCATGAACAATATCCAAATATGGCACTACCGGTTTGGTCGCGTAACCAACATTGTCAAGGTCCTTAACAAGCCGTTTGGTAATAACAGGCTTAGCCTCCGCACAGTTAGGTGTTATCCCGGCCACCGTTCCATCTTCATTATAAGCCACATCATAGAAAGCCGGTACATAAATACCTTCCAATTGAGCAACTTTCTTTAAGAAACCGATACGCCCCTCAGGTTTTCCGGCTTTTTTCCAGTCAGCTAAAACAGATACTACTTCCTCAATAACTTCTTCCCCTTCACCTAGAATAAAAAAATCAAAGAAATCGGCGACCGGCTCAGCATTGTAAGCACATGGACCTCCCCCTGCAACAAACGGGTGCTGTCCGTTGCGCTCTGCCGCCGACAGTGGTATCCTGGCTAAATCCAGCATATTGATCACATTGGTGTAGCTCATCTCGTACTGCAGGGAGAAGCCTACCAGGTCAAAATCAGCTACCGGCTTAAAACTCTCCAGAGTATATAACGGGATATGATGCTTTCGCATATCCTCCTCCATGTCCACCCACGGAGCATAGACCCGTTCAGCGGCAGTATCTGTACGGTCATTCAATATCTGGTATAGGATTTTTAGACCGAGATTAGACATACCAACCTCGTATACATCAGGCAGTGCCAGGGCAACCGTCACTACTACCTTTGAATGGTCCTTGGCTACACTATTCCACTCATGACCTGTATAACGGCCAGGCTTAATCACCTGGCTTAAAATAGCGGGATCTGACGTGATCATGGATAACCTCCAAAAGCTTTATGTAATTTAAGGACTCCCGCTTCATAATGGGAGTTTTATTTTTCACAATAACAACCTCTTATATTGTGCCCAATAAATAGTCCAGATTTTACCCTACTTTCTACATAATAAAAAAAAATCCTGCCTATTGCAGAAATTCGCCTATTTCGGCATACATCCCCTGAGAAGGCAAGGCTTCCCACAGTTCTGTTTCAGTTAATGAGCCCCGAATACGCAAAGCTTCATCTACCACCAAAATAACATAATATTTATCTGGTTCAAGTAAGCAAATGAGTTCTTTAACAGGTGTCGTGGCAATTATTGCAAAATGACTGGCTGGCATCAGTCCCCGCGCCTTAAGCTCAGCCTTTTTATTAGCAAGAATTCGCATAGTACGAAAACCAGCCATCCTGCTTTCGGCTTTAGACGCCACATAAAGAATTGTAGCAGCAACTATAAAAGTCAGATTAATAGTGCTGAATTGTATATAATTATGAATTACCACCAATATTAGTAATAGACTAATACATTTACTTAATCTCACTACAATCCAGGTAGCACGCCCATACCCCAGTGACAAAGCAAGCCATGCCCGCAGCATCCGGCCACCATCCAGCGGTAATCCAGGTGCCAGATTAAATACCGCTAACATTATGTTAATATTATAAAAAAACAACAGTAATTCTTCCATCCCTAACTTGTATGATACGCCTAAATACGAAGCAGCCGCCAGAACCATGCTAGCTACTGGTCCGGCAGCTGCTATCATCATTTCATTTTTGGCTCCTACCTCTCCCAGTCGTTCAATGCGGGCTACCCCGCCAAAGGGCAGGAGCTCAATTTCACGGACTTTAAAACCTAACGCTCTGGCAACGGCAGCATGTGCCAATTCATGCCACAATATCGCGCTAAAAACGATTAAGATTTTAACACTCATCCCCGCAAGGGAAAATAATACAATTAAAACGAGAAACCAACTATTTAACACTAACTGTGCACCGGCGATTTTGCAAACCCGCAAAGCTTCACTTCCCTTCTTCAGCAGGAAACTCGCCTTTCAACCTGGTCATAGGATCAATAGGTTTGCCATTTTCTCTTATTTCAAAATATAACATTGGCGTATTCGTTATACCGCTTTTACCTGTTCGCGCGACCACTTGCCCCTGACTTACAGTATCTCCTTCTTTGACAAGGACCTCGCTTAAATGGCCATACACTGTTTCAATATCCTTACTATGTTCAACTATCAGCGTTTTACCATAATGCGCACTATCAGTGACAGCTTTTACTTGGCCGGCAGCAGTCACACGAACATTAGTGCCTACTGCGGCTTCAATGTCAATACCGTCATGCATCATTTCCTGTTTCAAAACCGGATGTGTTCGCCACCCAAAAGGAGACAAAATCTTTCCATTTACCGGTTTGTTCATGTACATTAACGGATCGGCAGGCTTAGACATTGCAGTCTGTACCTTTTTTAATACAGATGAATCAATGTTACGCGGGGTATATTTTATTACCTGCTCAGCTGCATAATTCCAATCAGTTTCAGTTGTCAATATATAATGAACACCATCGTCTACGGCACGTCCCAGGCTTGATTCAGTAATATGCAGTCCATAAAATATAGCAAAAATGCAAACTGCTGCTATTGTTTTTTTTAGCCAGCAATAATCTATTTCGTCCTCCCGGTACTGCCAGAGACAGTCTCTGCTGTCCCCGCGGCTGCTCCATTTGTTCCAAAGCTTTGTCATATACTCACCCCCCACGCCCCACATCTCTTATTCAATGTATATGACAAAAAAAGGTAAATATGAAACAAAAAAAAGCGCTATCGGCGCTTTAGGGATACGACTAACCGCAGAGGTCACAGAGGACACAGAGGGATTTATTATTACTTGTATTCCCTGCTATGTTCCAAACTCATCTATTTCACTTTATCACTGTTAAGTAAATATTTATCCTTGCGCGATGTATATCGCGTCGTTCCACTCCGTGTCCTCTGTGTCCTCTGTGGTTCAAAAACACTAGCCCAAAACTAATCTATACATTCTGATACTAGCACAAAATGCACAACCATGAGGGTTGTGCATTTTACGATCAAAATAAGATTTTCTGCCTGCGCATATAAATGTTCAATAAGATTCCGATAGCAACCATATTAGTCGTCAAAGAGCTTACACCATAACTCATTAGCGGCAGAGGTATACCAGTCACCGGCATGATGCCGGCAGTCATGCCTACATTAACAAGCACATGAAAGGTGAGCATCGAAGTAATTCCCGTGGCTAAAAGCGTTCCAAAGTTGTCTCTGGCTAACCCGGCAATTTTTATCCCTCGATACAATAACACAAAATAAAGCAGCAGGATGGTTACAGCCCCAATAAATCCTAATTCTTCACCAATAACGGCAAAAATAAAATCAGTATGATTTTCCGGCAGAAAGTTCAGCTGACTTTGAGTCCCCCCAAATAAACCCTTGCCAAACAGCATTCCGGAACCGATGGCAATTTTGGACTGGATAATGTGATAGCCGGAACCCAAGGGATCAACATTAGGATCAATAAATACAGTCAGCCTTTTCTTTTGATAATCCTTTAAAAAATGCCAAAATATCGGCATAAAAGCTGCTGCCGCCCCAAAAATCATCGCAAGATGTTTTGTACTGATACCGGCCACAAAAATCATACCAAACAAAATTGCTAAAAATACTAAAGAAGTTCCCAAATCAGGCTGTTTCAACACCAGAAGGAACGGAATACCTACATAAATAAATATTGGGATAATATCTTTCAAAGAATTTAATTTGCCTGTTCGCTTGTCAAGCAAGTTAGCTAGCGCAATTATCATTATAAGCTTAGAGAACTCTGAAGGCTGCAAATTAATTGGACCAATTTGTATCCAGCGCTGCGCTCCCAAAGCAGACTGTCCTACAAACATAACCGCTAAAAGCATAACAAGATTGATGCCGTACAGCCAATTGGCAACCTTCCCCAAAGATTTGTAGTCAAAATGCAGCATAATAAAGACAATAAAGAGATTAAAAATAGCAAAAATACCCTGACGCTGCACAAACCAGTAGCGTTCGTCACTTGGAGAATTAACGTGGGTGGCACTGCCAATAATCACCAGACTTATAAGTATGATAGTGGCAGTAACGACAATCACAACCAAATCAAGATTTCTCAATAGACGCCGTGTGAGCATTTTTTACCCTTACCTTCCATAACTAACGACTTGTCTAGTATATTATAATAGTATTTCCCGTTTACGTCTAGTAATAGCAGCTGATTAACTCCTTTTAATCAAATCCCGAATTTATTGCGGATACGAGAAGCAGAAAAAAACTACGGCATAAAGGCCTTTCCCCCTGTGCCGCAGTTGTAGCTGCTATTCTTTTACCGCAATACCCCGTTTCATTCTGTTGACCGGAATATTTGCCACCAGCGCCACTGATGAATTAGTATTGGTAAGATTTACTTCCATATCCTTTTCATTAATCTCCATATAATTAGAAATCACTTTTATCATATCATCTTTAAGGATTTCCAAAAACTGTGGCGATACATTAGCCCGGTCATGAACCAGCACTAACCGCAACCGTTCCTTAGCGATATCCTTTGAGCCATTCGGCTCTCTGCCAAATATTCTCTGAATTAGCTCTAACACAGTCAGTCCTCCCTAAAATCTAAAAATTTTTTTTAGTTTATGAAAAAAACCTTCATTTGTTTCAATAGACATCAATGGTACATTTTCTCCACATAATCGCCGTACAATGTTTTTATAAGCACTGCTGGCAGAGGAAACCGGGTTGACTACGGCAGGTTCGCCCCGGTTCGTTGAGATAACTATATACTCGTCTTCCGGGATAATGCCAAGCAGGTCTACCGCCAGAATCTCAATAATATCGTCAATATCCATCATATCCCCTTTTTTAACCATTTGCGGACGAATCCGGTTAACAATTAATTTGGGGTTATGCTTTCCTTCTGATTCCAATAGCCCAATAATACGATCAGCATCCCGAACCGCCGACACTTCCGGAGTAGTAACAATTATCGCCTTGTCGGCGCCGGCGATGGCGTTTTTAAACCCTTGTTCAATACCTGCCGGACAGTCGATAATAACATAATCAAATTCCTGCACCAAATCAGCGCATAATTGCTTCATTTGCTCCGGGTTTACTGCCGTCTTGTCCCGGGTTTGAGCGGCAGGTAGAAGATATAGTGTCTCGTAACGCTTGTCCTTGATCAAAGCTTGCTTCAGGCGGCAATTACCTTCAGTTACATCAACCAAGTCATATACAATGCGGTTCTCCAGTCCCATTACAACATCCAGATTTCTTAAACCGATATCAGCATCCACTAAAACCACTTTTTTGCCTTGCAGCGCAAAACCGGTTCCGAGATTGGCAGTTGTGGTAGTCTTACCGACACCACCCTTACCTGATGTAATTACAATTACTTCACCCATATAAGAAAAGCCCTCCTAATTTATTGGCTGGTTCAATTATTACGGCCCCATCTTTTATCCTTGCTGTCTCAACATGCTGCGGTTCATCCAACTTATCGGGAGCCCTGGCAATAAGTCCGGCAATTCTAAGCTGAGAAGCCAGCAATTTATTGGCGGTGATAGTCGCTTGTTCATCACCATTAGCACCGGCATGCGCTACGCCCCGGCATGTTCCATAAATTACAATATCCCCGCCTGCTATCACCTTTGCTCCGGGATTGACATCACCTATTATCACTATTGATCCGCTGTGTGATATCACTTGCCCATTACGTATCATCTTGGTAATGATTACAGTATGAGGTTTAGCCTTTTCCGGTTCCTTTTTTACCAATGGCTGATTCGGTTTTGCCTGTTCACTGCTTGATACTTCTTTCCAGTTCAATCCATAACCGGCAAAAAGATCAATTAATTGTTCCCGTTGCTCTGCCGTCAGCAGACGCACAACGGAAGGCGGCACTTTGACTGTCGTGCCACTAGTAAAAAATTGGGTAGCAGATTCTAATTTAGCTTTTAACTGTTTCAAAATGACCTCAAAATCGGCGGTTTCATTCAGCATCAACTGTAAGCCGGATTTATTTCCTTTAAAGACCACATTTTCGCGCATAGTTCTCTCCCAAATTTTACCATCATTGCATACTATCTGCAAATAAAAAAATTCGCGTTATTTAGCAATATTCCTGCAATAAATTACAAAAAAACAGGACAGTTTCGTCCTGTTTTTTAAATTGCAGTTCCTGGTTTATAAACTTTGGCATCTTCTGCAGGCGACTGGTTAATATTGAAAGCTGCTTCCATAATTTTTCTGGCAATCGGTACCGCCGAAGTAGAGCCATATCCTCCTTGTTCCACAATAACTACTACAGCAATACGTGGATCATCAAATGGCGCATAAGCGACAAACCAGCCATGGTCTCTGCCGTGGGAATTTTCCGCTGTTCCGGTTTTACCAGCAATAGGAACGGGAAAATTGCGAAATTCCTGAGCAGCAGTACCACCCTCCATCGCTACTTCCTTTAACGCCTCACGAATAAGATTGAGGGTCCGCTCCGACATAGTAACCTGCCCTACTTCTTCAGGGAAAAATGTCTTTAGCACTTCGCCGTTTGGTGCGACAATTTTGCTTACCAGATAGGGACGGTAACGGTGCCCGCCATTTGCCACCTGGCTGATGATTTGGGCCATTTGCATCGGAGTGGCCAATTGGAAGCCTTGACCAATTGCCGCATCAAAGGTTTCTGACAAATACCAGTCTTCACCATATGTCTTTTCTTTATAGCGACGATTAGCAACTAAACCATCAGCCTCTTCAGGCAAATTAATGCCGGTGGCTGTCCCCAGGCCAAACATACGGGCGTATTTCTCCAGATTATCAATTCCTAAACGGTTGCCCATTTCATAAAAGTACACATTATCGGACTTTGATAATGCTTCTTTGAAGCTGATCCAGCCTAAAGCCTCACCAGCAGCATTACCTTTGGCAATAATCCAATGCTTGCCGGTATCTAGGATTTTTTCCTCCGGTGTAACCTTACCAAGCTCTAACGCTGCTGTGCCTGTGACAATTTTGAACGTGGATCCTGGTGGATATTCGCCGGAAATAGCTTTATTATCCATAGGATGGTACGGATTCTCATTAAGCAGCTTCCAATCTTTTGACGAAATACCACCGGCAAACAAATTCGGATTAAAAGCAGGACGGCTTACCATTGCCAAAATTTCTCCGGTTTTTGGATTAATAACAACGGCAGCAGCTGCCCCGGCATTAACATTTTCGGTTTTCGTCTGCAGATACTGCAATTGTTCATCTATCGCAGTTTCAGCCGCCTTTTGTATACGACTGTCAATTGTCGTTATAATATTATCGCCTGGCACTGGTTCCTTTTTGCCTAATTCTTGGACAGGGCGTCCATTGACATCGACTTCCACCTGCCCACCACCGTCAATACCGCGCAACTCCTTATCATAAACTTTTTCCATGCCAAATTTACCGACAATATCACCGGACTTATAGCCTTCATCCTTGCGTTTTTCCAGTTCACTATCATTAATCTCACTGACATAACCAAAGATATGCGCACCCATTTCGTTGTTAATGTAATTCCTGATTGGCTGAATTTCAATAACAACTCCCGGCAGTTCACCACGGCGCTCCTCAATCTTAGTAACGATATCAGGGCCAATGTCACTCTTTATCCGGATGGGCTCGAATGTCCCCGTATGTTGAGCAACTTTGTCATGAATATCTTTGACACTTATCCCCAGAATACCGGCCAGTTTGGCAATAACATCGTTGGCAACAGGCCCGGTAAGCGGCAATAAAGATACTGTGAAACCCGGACGGTTAGAAACCATGGCAACACCATTACGGTCGTAAAAAATACCTCTAGGAGCCATCGTCGGGATCAGTCTGATACGGTTGCCATCTGCCAGTTGCCCGTAATACTTTCCTTGTGCCACTTGTAAATAGCCCAGACGGGTGATAAGCGCCATAAATACGAGTAACACAATTACCACAAACACGTCCAATCTCGGGCTTGGACGTCTAACCAGCATTGCAACAACCTCCCTATAGAAATTTTCTTAAAAATTAAGCCGGGGTACCTAGAATCTGGTACCCCTTTTGTTTACCAATATACGGTATACTATTTGATGCACCGGAATGGATACAAGAATATTATAGCCTAAAACCGGCAATATGGAATAGGTTAATGTTGCGGAATAATCAACTTTATATCCCAGTAAAAACAATATCGCCATCATTGCCATACCATTGCCCACTGTCGCCAATGCCATTGCCAGGATAGGCAGCAGGATGTGCTCCTTAAATACCTTTTGCTCTGCCAGTCCGAAAAGGTACCCGGTAGCCAGTTTTGACAAAGCATTCAGACCAAAAATATTACCTGATGCCAAATCCTGCAACAAGCCGGAGAAGAATCCCATCCCGACCCCTTTTTCTTTTCCCAGAAGCAAGGCTGTTGACACTACCACAATTAGCAACAAATCAGGTCTGATACCGTTAATAGCTATAAATGGTACAAGGGTTGTCTGAACAATCAGTGTCAAGAATAGCAAACAAGCCCAAATTACCGCTGTCATCGCCCGGCCCCTTTCGGCGGGAGTGCAGGAACAGCAGGATTAGCTACGGGATTCTGGGTTGGCTGTGGAAGAACAGGCATAGGTTCACGGGAGCGTATAACAACAAAAACCTCTTCCAGTCTATCAAAATCTACCGCCGGCTTAATGACTGCGTATTTGAGCAGTCCGCCTTCCTCATTAACAATATCTGTCACTTCACCCACCAACAACCCTTTGGGATAAATTCCGCCGAACCCTGATGTGATAATTGTATCACCCTTAATAATGTCAGCGTCTCGTGCAAGATTTACCATATGTGGTGTTAACGGATTAGGCCCATAGCCTTCAACAATAGCAGCTACCCGTGATTCCAAACGTTGTACCAGAGAACCAACGGCACTGCGCGGATCAAGGATGAGTTGCACCTTGGCCGTTTTGCTGTATACGCTTACCACACTTCCGGCTAGCCCCTGTGGCGTAATAACCGGCATATCTTTGGCAATGCCGTCAGCGGTTCCGCGGTTAATAACAATTGTGCTGGTCCAGCTTCCAGGATCACGCCCTATTACTGTAGCAGTTACCAAGTCAAACTGAGTCGCTCCTTTTTTATAATCGAGCATCGCCCGCAATCTGGCATTTTCCGCCAGAATTTCAGTGGAGTCAATACTATTTTGACGAAGCTCCGCATTTTCCGCCCGAAGCGCCTGGTTATCCCGATATACCGTCATAAGCTGCCCGGAGAATGAGCCAGCCTGCCGCAAACTGTAACCAATTTTAGCCACAACATACTCGACAGGCGCCAGGATTGTGGTTACGAATCCCTCGGTAAAAGTAAATTGATATTTTCCAAGCGCCGCACCGCTGGCCAGCAAAAAGACGGTTGACACAGCCACCACCAGGATGACCGTCTTTTTGTTAAAAAATCCCACCATCTAGGCTCCTCTCTATTCAATTATTACAACATATATACCAACATTCCCTCAGAAATAAGTTAACCCAGTTTTTTGGGCGACATCAGTACCCGTTTCAACAAATCAATGCTTTCCAATGCCCGTCCTGTGCCAATGCCAACACAAGACAAAGCGTCTTCTGCAATGTGTACCGGCATACCGGTTTCCTTGCTGAGAAGCCTGTCCAGTCCGCGAAGCAACGAACCGCCTCCGGTCATTACTATACCCCGATCCATAATATCTGACGCCAACTCAGGCGGCGTTTTTTCCAATGTTACTTTTACCGCTTCAATAATTCCCGAAACCGGTTCACTGAGGGCCTGCTGAACCTCACGCGCCCGAATCGTCAGTGTTTTTGGCAAACCTGTTACCAAATCCCGCCCACGGATATCCATAGATTCATCCACTTCCGGAACTATGGCTGCTCCAATATTCACCTTGATTCCTTCAGCAGTACGTTCGCCAATCATTAAATTGTAAGTACGTTTAATATATTGAACAATAGCTTCATCCATTTCATCACCGCCAATCCGAATAGAACGGCTGGTAACAATACCCCCCAGGGAAATAACGGCCACTTCAGTAGTGCCGCCGCCTATATCAACTACCATATTGCCTGTGGGCTCGTGAACAGGCAAACCGGCACCAATTGCTGCCGCCATCGGTTCCTCAATTAAATAAGCTTCCCGTGCTCCGGCCTGAATAGTTGCGTCAATTACAGCGCGTTTTTCCACTTCAGTCACTCCTGAAGGCACGCCTACGACCACCCGCGGTCTGATAACTGATTTAGAATCCATAGATTTGCGAATAAAATATTTAAGCATTGCCTGAGTTACGTCAAAATCAGCAATAACTCCATCCTTTAACGGTCTGATAGCTACAATATTACCAGGTGTGCGTCCAATCATTTGTTTGGCTTCTTCGCCAACTGCCAGCACTTCTCCGGTATCCCGCTGAATAGCTACAACTGAGGGCTCTCTTAATACAATCCCTTTGCCTTTAACATGTACCAGCGTATTCGCTGTTCCAAGGTCTATGCCCATATCACGGGAAAATGATCCAAATAAATTCCACATAAAATTGACCCCTTTCTAACCCGAGTAAACGACTATTTATATTATTCCCTTTTCTTTTAAACTAACATACTTACTATCTCCAATAATCACATGATCAAGTACTGAAATATCCAAAAGCCTACCTGCCTCAACCAATTTTTTCGTTATTGCAATATCTTCCTGACTGGGAGCAGGGTCTCCGCTTGGATGATTGTGCACTAAGATTACCGCAGCAGCGGAATAGTTAATGGCTTCCCGGAATACTTCCCTGGGATGCACGATTGATGCATTCAGACTACCTACTGAGATAACAGGTGTTGCCAAAACGTGATTCTTGGTAGACAGCAATAAAATAATAAAATGTTCCCTGGCTTCGTACCTTAATCTGGCCATCATCAAATTCGCAGCGTCCTGAGGTGAATGTATCACCGGTCGTTCAATAACCGCCTGAGAATTCAGCCGCTTGCCAAGTTCAATAGCTGCTGCCACCGTTACTGCTTTAACCGGCCCGATTCCCTTTACTTTGCTCATCTCCTGCGGCGACATGTTTCCCAAGGCACCAAGCCCTATTTCTCCATATTTTTTTAATAATTTTTCGGCTATTCGTACAGCTGAATCCTGTTTAGTACCTGTTCTGAGCAAAATAGCGAGTAATTCGGCATTGCTTAAAGACTGGCAGCCTTTAGCCAACATCTTTTCCCTTGGTCGTTCGTCCTCCGGCAATTCTTTTATTGTTAAAGGTTTTTCTACAACGCTTGATGTCATAACAGGTAAACCCCCGCCATATTTAGCAAGTTGCGCAATGTTGCCAGCGGCAAACCCACCACGTTAGTATAACATCCATTAATTCTTTCGACAAACAATGCCCCAACGCCCTGAATAGCGTACGCTCCTGCTTTATCCATTGGTTCACCGGTAGCAACATATCGTTCAATTTCTTCTTTCGTCAGCTGGGCAATATGAACTGTGGTAACAGAAAAGTCAGTCCAACTTCTGCCTGTACCACATTCTACAATTGCCACACCGGTTACTACCTGGTGTTCGCGGCCTGACAAATCAGACAACATACGACAAGCGTCATAAGCATCAGCCGGCTTGCCAAATACCTGGCCATCAAGCACAACAATGGTGTCTGCTCCAATAACTATATCACCGGAATTAAGTTTACCAGCCACATCAGCGGCTTTGGCTTTAGCCTGAACAACTGCCAGCTCATTTGGTGGCAAATCCTGAGTATTATCCTCAATAACGCTGCTGGTAATCACTTCAAAATCGCACCCTACCTGGGTTAAAAGTTCTTGCCTCCTGGGTGATGCAGATGCAAGAATTATTGACATACTATTATGATACCTCCCTAAAAACGTTTGAAAAGAAATGCTGCCGCTACTATACCCAATATGCTAATCAGATTTGGATGCAGTGAAAAACCAAATATTAGTTTAATGACATATAGATTAATGGTTATTGGCGGCAAATCAAAGATAGGAAAGGTTTTAACCAAATAAGGAGCCACTCCTGACATCATAGTAGAAGTTGCTATAATCTCTCCTAATATCCCGCCTAAAACAGCACCGGTAACTAAAAACAAAGCCAATACACCATAACCTTTAGTATTGCCACCACGCAACAACATTACCCCCAACATTATATTTGGCAACTTACCCTATACTCCTTCTACAAGAAACGGAAGAAATCCTGGAATTATTACAAGGATTTTTGCATATTTGCACATTTTTTTACAACATGGTTGGTATTGCTTTATATTACGCTAAATTAAGTTTAGAAACTTTAGTTAAAAAATAGGCAGTAGTAAATCCGGTGGCCAAACCTGTAGGCACAGCAAACAGCACCAGATAAGGCAGGTACCACAGCAAGCTGGAGCTGACTACCACTAGCGCTGCTACCAAAATCTGCGCCAAATTATGCACAACCGCCCCGATTACACTAACACCGACTATCGAAAAAGGCGGCTGCCAGAAACGAAAAACAAATGCCATAACCGCTGTGCTTATCAATGCTCCGCTGATACTCATGGCAAAAGCCGGTCCAAGAAACGCTCCACCAAACAATGAACCGATAAGAACCCTTAAAATTGCAACAAAAAAAGCGTCCTGCCAACCGTATATGGCAATAACAACCAATGAAACAATATTAGCCAGGCCAAGCTTAATGCCCGGCACAGGCAATGGCAAAGGTATCCAGGCTTCAACCACATGCAGAACACTGGCAATGGCCACAAATAGCGCCAATAATACCATTCGTCTTGTGTTATTATGCATTTTTTTCACCTAACGCGCAATATCGTCAATATCAGTATCTTTCTGAGACACAACCTTAATGACCACCCGCCAAGGCAGGCATACTATTTGTTGTGGTGCGGTACTTACCCAGCCTGTACGCACACATATCTGGTCAGGACAATCAGCATCCCGCACACGAATATGCCCGTCCTGAACTTCAATAATATTGTAATGTTCAGTGCCGCCAATGCGGAATTCTTCACGGTAGCCTGCCCTGAGCGGCATAGTTTTTATCAGCATGCCGTCTTTCCATATTTCCGCCGTGCGATTGCCTGCTGCTGGAAAGAAAAACAGACCGGCACCAGCCCCGCACACCGCTGCTATAAGCAATAGGCCAACAAGCCATTTATCGGCCCGTGTTAACATTCCACCAGCCACCCTATCTGTATGAATATAGCTTATTTTACCTTAAAATGACTTGTCATGCAAGAAAAGGTAATACATATAGTTAAGAAAAAAAGTAAAAAGCCGTTGTCATTATAACAAGATACTGACAATGGCTTTTATATTTTTATGGTTTTGCACTGATTGTTATATCTTCTGCTTTTACCCCGGAAACCCTGCTGATAATATCAGCTACCTGAATAACCTCCTCGCGGGATAGCGAAGTAGTTTTTACAACTACACTTACAGAATTATCACGGATAAAAACCAGCGCATCGGCAAAACCGCGGGCCTTTATCAAATTCTCCATTTCGGCCTCATGCTGTTTTTCCTGCATAAGCTTTAATATTGCATCTTGCGAATGCTGCCTTGCTTCCTCGCTACTGGCAGTTTTTATGCTCTCCCGCAATAAGTCCGACCGTTCACTGCGATTCTTGTCCCGTTCAAGCCTGTATTCAGTAAAAAAGTCAGGACTGGCAGCCGGCACAACTTGCTCAACCGTCACCGTTTTAGTCACCTGCATAGCATTAGAACGGTCCGCTTTTACTTGCCGGTAATATTCAATACCCGCCAATCCCGCTATACCCAATATGACTACCATAATAACAGCCAACCCAGCCATAACAGCAATAATTTTCTTTGCTCTGCCTACAGTAAAAATAACCATCTGCCTAACCTCACTTCCTTTGCGGTATTACCGTAATCTTATACGCTGGAATCCCTAAGCCAGCCTCCACAGCTCTGGTTAGGTTTGCTTTAACTGTAGAATCATATGCACCTTCGGCAATTACTAGCACGCCTTTAATAACTGGTTTTAATTCCCTAAGCATTACCGGATGATCTACGCCATTTTCCTTGCTTAACAATATTTGTTCAGTTTCCTTGATTTCTGTCGTGGTGCGAATGCCACCGCCTGTGTCTTTTTCCTGTATAGTCTTGCTTTCCTTGGTAATATTTCTGGCAGGCTCCTGGGTACCGCCGTTTTCCAAAGTAATATTAACAGCTACCGCCCCTGCTCCTTTTACTTGTGATAATAAATTGGCCAGCTTAGCCTCCAGAGCTTCCTCATAATTACGAACTTGTGCCGGAGCACTTTTGGCTACTTCGGCAGGTGTTTCGACTTTGGATTTGTTCGGCTGGGAGTCCAGCAGTCCGCCGGATATCAGTAAAATTACTCCCAGAATTCCCAGCCAAACAAGCCGCATATTAAGCACACCACTTTTAAATAGTTGTGCGGGCCATATTTTTTTTGTTTTTTCGATAACTGCGTTAAAACTTGACATCCTTCTAGCCTCCTTCTCAAAATAGTTTTTCCTCCTTAAGGTGGGAACTGCTTATAAACCGCCATCTGCTTCGTTGTTCCTGCGATCCTCACTCCAACGTACTTCCAGTACGCTTCCGTTGCGGTTCTCGTCTCGCCCGGTTTGGTTAATGTCTACCTTGTAGTATCTAAATCGTTATTCGCAATAAGTTAGAACTATGAAACGGTGCATCTGACGATTTCTAAGCAGTTCGAGGCATCTGATCTGAATATTTACTTCAAGTTACTTCAAAATAACTTTTGAATACTTATCTGCTCCTTGGGTAATTGGTACAGTTCGGCGATAGTGCGGGTTATTTTTTCTTTGAGCTCGGGGTTTAAATCCTCTTGGCCGGCTTGGGACTGCTCGGTGGCGGCTTTACTGCCGATTGATACCGGCGGTACTTTGGTTACCTTTTTTTCCCCGGGCGAAATACCAGGCATCACATAGACCATAATCTTTTTGATACTGCCTGCCGGATTTGCGCCGCCGGTATTCACATCAACGATTACTTTAGCGTCAGCCACACCGTCAACAGCCATCACCATCGCTTTTATTTGTTTAGCAAGGTCTCTTTTGTACATTTCGTACGACAGCCGCTCCCGTTCGCCGGATACAGAAGCCACGGCGCTGACAATATCTGTCGCTTGAGACGAATTATTAATACTAGTACTTAGCGCGACTACATGATCATTGCCCCACCGGCTTTGGATAATATCAATAAACGGATTAAGAATGGCCAGCATGATAAACAATCCCATAATCACCCTGATAAACCGCTGCATATTGCTATTAGGAAGTAAAAGCTCCAGAAATGAAGCGAATAATACTACTAAAATAATCCCTTTAACCCATGCTGTAATTATCGCGATCATTCTATCACCTACCTGTTAACATCTACTCAATCAAGATGGGAACTGCTTATAAACCGCCATCTGCGTCGTTGCTCCTGCGGTCCTCACTCCAACGTACGACCTAGTACGCCTCCGTTCCGGTCCTCGTCGCGCCTAGCACCTGACGATTTCTAAGCAGTTCGAGGCATTTTGAGAACCTGGCAGGCCTACCTCAGCATCATCGCCGCACTGCCGACACCAATAATCATCGTAATAGCTAAAAAAAACATTACTGCAACTGTTATCACCGCCCCAAAAATCAACAGCAGATTATTACCCATAGCATCCAGGCATTTGGCCATTTTTTCATCCCCCATCGGCTGAACCAAAGCACCGGCAATTTTTATGACAAGAATAAGAGCCAGCAATTTTATCACCGGAAAGGCACAAATCATAAAAATTGCCACTACCCCGAATATACCTATTGCGTTCTTTAGCAATAAAGATGCGCCCATTACTACTTCCACTGTATCAGCAAGCATCTTGCCCACAACCGGAATAAAAGTGGCTGTAGCAAATTTAGCAGTCCGTAAAGTTACCCCGTCAGCTACACTGCCTGTCACCCCTTGAATAGTAATCATCCCGATAAAAGCGACCATGGCAAAACCAAGCACCACCATGCCTGCCTGTTTAAACAGTCCGGACAGATTGCTTAAATGATATTTATCAGATAAATTGTTAACGCACTCCAAAACAGCAGTCAGAAACAGTAGCGGCAGTACCGCATCTTTTACCACCACGCTAATTGTATTAACAACAAATAACATCAACGGCGTAAATAATGACGCCGAAGTCAGGGCACCTACGCCTGCCAGCAGGGAAATCAACAGCGGCAAAAGTGCTTCCATAAAACCGACCATATTTGCTACAGTTTGACTTGCCAGTGTCAAGGCACCAAACATGGCATTCAGTACTATGACCACCAAAAAAATATAGCACAAACTATAGGCCAATAATGATATTCCAGAATGCTCAAAGGAATTTTGCAAGTTTTGCAGCAAGGCACACAATACGGCTAAAAACACCAGCTTACCCATTAAATGGAGGTTGGTTGACAGTTCCCTAAACAACCGTGCAATAAAAGTCTGCCAGACGGTTTGCCAATTAAATGTCAGTCCTTTACCGGCAATATCTTTTAGAATGTCACCATTGAGCAAAGGAATGTCTTCATTTAGTTCACTGTTAATTTTGCTGATAAACTGATTGACATTGTCGGTAGATAACGTATCCAACAGCTGCTGCCCAATAGCATTACTGTCAAGCGGCGCTGCTGCTGCACCTGCCGTATATGCCAGCAATATGAGTAAAGTTATTAGCAATTTCTTCATCTTATTCCACCTTAAAAGCGTGTTTCAAGAAACACGCAACCTCAAGCTAAGGAGGTTGTTTAAAAATGTCCAGATGCGAGGCGCGATGAGGATTGCGCAACGCCGCGTACCGGGTTTGTACGCAAGTAAGCAACCGCAGGAGCAACGAAGCAGATGGGCGTTTTTTAACAGCCTCTCTTAGGGGACAAACTTTACAACAGTATCAAGCACCAACGCAATAATCGGAATAGCTATTACCATTACCAAAACCTTGCCGGCAAACTCTATTTTTCCGGCCACAGCCCCTTCTCCCGCATCCCGGCATACTTGTGCTCCAAATTCGGTAATATAGGCGATACCGATAATTTTTAAAATTGTATTTAAATATATCTGGCTGATACTGGCCTTCTCCGCCAAATCCCTGAACAAATTAAGGACAACATTAATTTTGGCAAGCACTAGCAAGAAAATAATAGTTGCCAGTGTCAGACTCAACTGCACAGCAATTTCCGGTTTTTCCCGTCTGATTATTAAAATAAGTAATGTCACCACAAATCCCAGTCCAATGATTTGAACGATCTCCATGCCGTACACCTCTTATAGAGCGTGTTGAAAACACGTCTCTTAGAATAGTTTAAATACGTCCTGCACCGTGGTGAACAACCGTCCCAACAATTGTACAACCCACAACAATACCAAAGTAAACCCGGCCAATGTACATAAATGTGCCATATCTTCCTTACCTGCCTGTTTTAGTGCTGTATGAAAAACTGCTACCAGGATGCCAACCCCGGCAATTTTAAAGAGCACGTCCAAGCCCACCATCCCCACCTCCGTCTCTCAATCTCCGATTTTAAAATATTTTGAATCAGTCTCGTTTAATTAAGGTACCTGTATGTTAAAATACACCCTCATAGCAAGAGAATTATCACAGCTAAACTGCCGCAAACACCAAGGTAACGGTACATTTTTGTATTCTGGTCCCGTATTTTTATAGCATCAGACTCAATTTGGGCCAATTGCTGCTGCACCATATCTAAATATTTCTCTTGTTCTTCACGGCTTACATACCCTAAGTTGGCCCCTAAAGCAGCTAAAATTTCTGTCTCGGGTTTGCATAGTACCAATTTGCCTTTTGCCTGAACCAATGCTTGATCTATAGCTTCCTGTGGCGTCATCCAGCCATTGCACTGTAGAATGTCCGCCACATTTGTAAACAGTTCAGCCACCGGGCCTTCTGTGCCTGTCACACAACGGTCCAAGGCATCAGGCAGCGGCATGGCAACATAATTGATATATGATTTCAAAGACGCCAGACAGCCGATAATCTGCCTAATTTGCCGCGGACGTTCACTGCAGCGTGCTGCCATTTGAAAACCAATAAGTGTGCCTGCAATCACTACCAGTGTACTGCCGAAGATTTTTAGCCACATATTTTTACTCCTTTCGCCGCATACATAATTTCGCCGTTTTTTACAGAGATAATTTCTTCCACAGTACCAACCTCCGGCTCATTACTGAGCACAATATAACGATCAAAATATTTATAACGGATCAGTTCGCCGATAAATGGGCGATGCAAAACCTCTTCAGCATCTCCGCCATGTACACTGGCAATTACACTAACGCCAGCATTTACCGCCTCTCGAACCGCCCAGGCATCCTCCTCGCGTCCCAGTTCATCAGTAACAACTACCTGCGGGGCCATGGAGCGGATTAGCATTAACAGGCCATCAGCTTTAGGACAACCATCAAGTACATCCACCCGGCAGCCTAAATCTACTGTGGGAATACCATTTTGACAGGCGGCAATTTCTGAACGTTCATCCACAACTCCAACCTGTACGCCGCTAAATTTGCCGCATAAACTGCCACCGCTGATATGTCTGATAATATCCCTCAATATTGTTGTTTTACCGCAGCGCGGCGGAGAAATCAGCAATGTATTCAGCACATGCCTGCCCCCTGTAATAATGTAGGGAATGATTTGATCGGCGCAGCCTTTCACTTCTCTGGCGATGCGAATATTCATTGAATTAATGTTCTTTAAAGTTTTGATTTTGCCGTTTTCCACTATTGCCTGTCCAGCCAGACCGACCCGGTGTCCACCATTAATAGTCAGAAATCCTGTTTTTAGTTCTTGTTCAAAAGCGTACAAGGAATTTTTACTGATTAGCTGCAATGTTTTTGCTAAATCATCCCTGCTGCATACATAAGCTTCACTAAACGTGTCTATTGCCTGGCCACTCAAATTTAACATGACATCAGTATTACTCAGTACCAAAAGCAAAGGCAGTTCTGCCCGTAAACGCACTTCAGTTACCTGATTTAATAATATATTCGGCGTTCCCTGCAGTACCGAGACTAACTGAGGAGACAGTACCGGGAAAACGCTTTCTTTCAGAACATTGCTGACATCACCCATCTTAAATCCTCCAATCTTTCTTTACATAGATATGGAGCAGCAAAAAACTTTATGCCAAAAAAAAATAAAAATCCCGGACAAACCGGGATTTTTTGTTAACGTTTTTTAACTTCATACACCTGGATGAATACCATGTTTAAGTGTTGCACCGGATGAGTCGGCCTCAACATCAATTAAATCAGCATCAACAAGGCTGTCACTATCGTCAAATTCCAATGTATTGTCGTATACGACTCCGCCACAATAGGGACAAGTAACTTCCACTGCATCATCCTCATCCAGGATGTCAGATTCAAAAGTAACCGATTCATGACAAACCGGGCAGTCAACTTCAACAAAGTCATCGTCAATTTCGGTGTCTGCCAGTTCTTCTTCATAAACCTCTTCTTCCAGATCAGTTAAATCTTCATCAATTGTTTCCAGATAATTCTCCAGATCTTCCTGGACCAGATTCATTGTTTGCATTTCCTCAGCCATATCATCAAGCACGTCAATGATATTAATCAACAATTTCCCTTCTGATGAATGTTCATTAACATTAAGTCCTTGTGTTAAACCCTGTAAATACGCAACTCTTTCTTTAATATTCCCCATGGTAAAAACCCCCTTTGATACTATGTTCATTATGGATATTGGTATTATGCCCAATATCCGCAAAAACATAAACTATGAAAAATAAAAAAACCGTCAGGTGTCTTTGAATATCATTTGACAATAAACACATCAAATATCTAACCGCCAAGGCCGCCAAGAGCGCCAAGAAAACATTGGCGTTCTTGGCGGCCTTGGCGGTTAACCGTTTTTCCCGCTCGCTAGCTAGTATTTCTTCCTAAAAACGCTACCGATCTGGCAACCTCAAAAATATAAAATAAAAAAAGCGCTCACGCGCTTTTTCTTAGAAGTTTATGCTCTTTCAATATAATCCCCGGTACGGGTATCAATGCGCAGTACATCGCCTATGTTAATAAACAACGGCACTCGCACTACACAGCCTGTTTCCATTTTAGCGGGTTTAGTACCACCTGTTGCAGTATCGCCGCGAATACCCGGGTCTGTCTCGACAACGGTCAATTCCACTGAAGTTGGCAAGTCAACCCCAATAACAGTTCCCTGGAAGAACATAATACCAATATTCATATTTTCTTTTAAATACTTGGTAGCGTCACCTAATTGTTCAGCCGTCAAAGCAATTTGATCGAAGGTTTCATTGTCCATAAAATTATAGCCATCGCTCTCATACAAGAACTGCATCTCCCGACGGTCTATCCGCGCTTTAGGCAACTTTTCACCTGGGTTAAAAGTACGCTCAACTACCGCACCAGTCCGTACATTTTTCATTTTAGTACGTACAAATGCAGCGCCTTTACCTGGTTTAACGTGCTGGAAATCCACAATCTGCCAGACATCATTGTCAATTTCAATGGTAACACCTGTACGAAAGTCACTAGTTGTAAGCATTATATAACCTCCAAATTACATATTACAAACCTGCAGCCTTGCAACGCAGGCCTTATAACTCAATTAGCTGCTTGTCACTGGCAGTCAGGATATCGGCGCCGTCATTGATGACTACTACTGTATCTTCAATACGTAAGCCGCCCCAGTCAGGCAAATAAATACCTGGTTCTACCGTTACTGTCATATTATCGGCCAGCTTTACAGTAGTATTAGCAGGAGACAGTCGAGGATCTTCGTGAATAGCCAAGCCAACACCATGACCCAGGCCATGGCCGAAATATTCCCTATAACCAGCATCTTCAATTACTTTCCTGGCTGCAGCATCAACATCACAGCATAGCTCTCCCGCCTTAACAGCGCGAACACCCGCTAACTGTGCTCCTAATACAATCTGATAAATTTCCCGCTGTTTAGCACTGGCTTTACCAATTACAACTGTGCGGGTAATATCAGAATGATAACCGTGATATACCGCACCAAAATCCATAGTAACGAAATCACCGGGCTCAATTTTTTTGTCTGAGGCCTGACCATGGGGTAATGCACCCCGCTTGCCGGAAGCTACAATTATGTCAAAGGCTGCTTTTTCAGCGCCTAACTGACGCATCTTGTATTCCAGTTCAACTGCTACATCGTATTCTTTAATGCCAGGTTTCAAAAAAGATAAAATATGGCTGAATGCATTATCAGCAATTTCAACAGCCTGTTTTAACAGGGTGAGTTCGCCCTTATCCTTTACCATACGCAAGCTATCCAGCTTAACAGGCATTAGCTCTAAACCTGGTAAAGCAGTACTTAAAGTACGATAACTGTCATAAGTTACGAAATCGCTTTCAAACCCAACCTTGTGCAATCCCAAGCTTTTTGCTGCCGTTCCCAGCACCTCATAAAGGCTGTTCGGAGCAGCATCGTAACGAATAATCTGATACAACGGCGCCTGCTGAGTCGCCTGCTCGACATATCTAAAATCTGTCAGCAGTCTGTTATCCTTATCGCTGATAACCAGTATACCCGCCGAACCTGTAAAACCGCTGAAATAGCGCCGGTTTTCCGGCTTATTAATAATTATTCCGTCTAACTGGTTTTCCTTAATAAACGCCCGAAGACGCTTTAAGCGCTGATCCATCTGATCCTTCCTCCAATTAACCGGATGGAGCATGCAAAAAAAATTTTCGCCCCATTCATTAACTTTTATATTTTACCATAACTTTATTCAATTGCCTATATATTCATGCAAAATTTTCAAATTACTGTCCGCTCACAGTTATATTGCTTATCCTCATGCTGGGCGCGCCTTGGGCGCCAAAAAAACGCAAGTCATCACCAATCCCGTCAACCTGGCTGAACAATTCCAGAATATTGCCGGCAATGGCTACTCCCCGTACCGCCTGCGTAAACTGCCCGTCCTTAATCCATACCCCTGCTGCCCCGACAGAAAAATCACCGGAAATCGGATTGGCGGTATGCATACCCATCACATTTGTCACATAGAACCCATTTTTTATCCCGCTAATAAGCTCGTCCCGCCTGGCAGTTCCCGAGTGAATAAATAAATTTGTCGGGCCGACTTCCGGCATGCTCTTAAATGTGCTGCGCATTCCATTGCCGGTGCTGGCCACATCATCCTTGGCAGCAGTGTAAGTATTATGTAAGAACCCTTGCAAAACACCATTAACAATCAACTCTGTCTGCCCTGTGGGCACACCTTCACCATCAACCGGACGGGAAGCAATCCCGCTATGCAGCCGCCCGTCATCAATCAAAGTAACAAGGGGCGATACAACTTTCTGACCAACTTTTCCTTTAAACAAAGACCGGCCTTTTTGTACAGCGTCAGCCGAAAGCGCCGGAATAAGTATGGCAAAAAAACTGGTGGCAATGTACGGACTTAAGAGTAACGTAGCCTTGGTGGTAGCAACGCTTTTTGCCTTTAACAACAAACCTGCGTCCCTGGCTGCCTCTTCGCCCACAATCTTAGGATCCAGTGCCGCAAAATCCCGTGTATAGTTCAAGCTCATTCCAGACTGCACATCACCATCTTCTTCTGCCAATACCATCCCGTAGAGCCCTGCGTACCCTGACCGGTAGTATGCAGCCAACCCTTGGGAATTTGCCAGCGCTACGCCGTATTCCGCGTCTTCGTATACACAACGTTCAGTACGCTTAACACGCTTATCCGCCTGACGGGCAGCTAATTCAACCTGTTTGGCCATATTAATTTTTTCTTCCACACTTGTGGCGGCAATCTTCTCATCCAACAATTTCATCTCCGGAATATTTTGCGGTTTTTCCGGTAAAACATTGAACTTATCAGCATGGCTGTTCCTACTATTGTCCAAGGCCTGCCTGGCCAATGCCTCTAAGTTGTCCAAACTGGTCGAATAGGCGAACCCCACTGTACCCTGCCGGGAAAATAGCCTGATGCCAATCCCCATCTCCTCAGACAACTTCAAAGTTTCTATTTCCTGATTGGCTACTTCAACTGTCAACGACTTGGCATCAAGCACGTATGCTTCGGCAGCATGCCCACCGATCGATTGCGCTATGTCGACCGCCCTTCCGGCAATTTGTAAATAATCCATAACTTTGTCCTCCATACATCCAGCTATTATAACTCACTTCTTCCAGACCAACTAGAACGAATTAAAGTTTTTCACATTACAATCGGCAGCAAAGGGGGGACGGAACTCTAGCACTTGCGAAGATGGCAGCGAAATTCCGCCCCCCCTTTGCTGCCAGACCATCCTAGACTGCGTCTAATTCTTTAGCGCATTCCAACAAGAACATGTTTGTTTCTATTTTGCCAAAATCTCAGAAAATATTTCCCGGAAAATTGGTGCCGCTACATTGCCCCCGGACATACCTTCCTCCACAAAAACCACTGCTGCAAACTGGGGATTATCAAGCGGCGCGTACCCTGCAAACCATGCATGGTTAATACTCTGCCCCGCGGCATTGAGCCGGCCTGTTTCAGCTGATCCTGTTTTCCCAGCTGACCCTACTCCCTCCACATAGGCTGCCTGCCCTGTACCATAACGGGTAACCGCAGTCATCATTTCCCGCATTTCCCTTGCCGTACGCCTTGACAGCACACGCGTTCCCCGGGATGCAGGAAAGTTTTTTATTACTACCCCTTCGGTGGTAGCAAATTTACTAACAATATATGGATCAACTTTTATACCGTCATTGACAATAGTAGCTACCAGTGACACAATCTGCAGCGGGGTAGCTTCAAAGCTTCCCTGTCCAATAGACAGATTGGCAAGTTCTCCCGGATAAATATTTTCCGGAGAAGGCAAATTGCCATCAGCTTCCCCATCAAACTCCAGCCTGGTACGGTGTCCGAAACCTAAACTTTGCGCATAAGAGATTAATTTTTCCGCCCCCAGCTTCAGACCTACCTCAATTAAGGCCGGATTGCTGGAATAGGCCATGGCATCGGTAAAAGTAATCCAGCCCCGGCCCCCTTTTTCATAGTCCCAGCCATTAAACCGTATACCATTCACATTAATATACCCGGGATCAAAAAACCTGTCATTAGGCTTTACTACCTCACATTCTAAAGCTGCCGCCGCCACTACCAGCTTAAACACCGAACCCGGCTGATAGGCGGACAAAGCCCGGTTGAGCAGGGGGGCGGCATCTTGCGATAAGTACTGACTTAAATTATTGGCATCAAAATTAGGCCGGGAAGCCATGGCCAGAACTTCGCCGGTTGACGGATGAAGAACTACTACCGCCCCTTTAAGAGCATGGCGATCCATTACTTCTTCAACTATTTTTTGTATACGGCTGTCTAATGTCAGAACAACATTACTGGGACCTGGCCCATTACCAAACCTTATATGTTTATAACCGAGGCCGGGAATAATTTGCTGTCCGGCGTCCACCAGTACGGCAGTATATTCCGGTTGGCTGCTCCGCAGCACCTCGTCATACATACTTTCAATACCGCTGACTCCCCGGTTATCGGCAACATTAATATACCCGGATACATGAGCAGCTAATGGGCTATAGCCATAACGCATCTTTTCCGTTACCGCTAAAACTCCCGGTATTTTAAGAGTATTTATTTTTTGCGCAGTAACACCGTCGATATTTGTTTTTAGCTTAAACGGTTTACCCTCTTCTGCAATTGTTGCCATAATCTTATCTGGCGCTATCCCGGTAAACACGCTGAGCTTACCCACCGTGGCAGATACATCAGCCAACAGAGAAGGAAAAACAATAATGCTGAAATGCTGTGCAGTATTAGTCAGCGGCAGCCCATTACGGTCCAGGATTTCCCCCCTGGCAATGTCCATGGGCACTTCCTGAATACGCCCTCCTAATCCTAATACAGCCAGCCTTGGCCCTTCGACTATCTGCAGATAAAACAGGCGGGCAATCAACAGACTGCTAATTACCAGAAAAAAAATCCCTAATTTGTATATCCGCCAAACATTAAATGCCATACCGTCACCTCAGTGATAGTATGGCATCGTTGTTGGAGTTTTATTGCAGCATTACTTCAGCAGGCACCGGTAAATTTTCTAAAATCAGCTTTACATCCTCAAAAGTGTCAGGCGTAACCCTGACAATCAGAATTCCTTTCGCCCTGTCCACTGTGCTCACCACACCTAAATATTCATATCCTTCCATAATCCGGTTCACGTAATGAATATGCCGCGGGTCAACGCGGATATAGATAGCTTCAGCCATCGCTTACCCTGCGGCGCAGCATGGCGAATGGAACTACCGGCCGGCTCATTGGCATGGTGATAATTTGTTGAGGATGGGGAGCTACAGTGATGGGACTGCCTTGATCATCAAGCATTGTCTGAATGATCTGATTAAAATTGGGATATCCTGGCTGAGCTATCTCTATTTCTTCGCCTGTCTTCATATTGTTGCGTTGCTCAACCACTGCCATACGGGTGACAGCATCATAGGATTTCACCAAACCCACAAAATCATGAGTTTGTGTATAGGAGGACGTTCCATAAATTTGATCTTGCTGGGTGGTATTATTAAAATAAAAACCGGTAGTATATGCCCGGTGGGAAATTTTATCAAGTTCTTCCACCCATTCCGGTTTAACACTATAATTTTCTGGATTGGCAGCATAGCTGTCAATGGCTTCCCGGTAAACCTTGGCCACTGTGGCTACATAGTGAACGCTTTTCATCCGGCCTTCGATTTTAAAACTACTTAGCCCGGCAGCTGCCAGATCTGGAATATATGGTAATAAACACAGGTCTTTGGAATTAAAAATGTAAGTGCCTTGCTCATCTTCCAAAACAGGATAATATTCACCTGGACGTTTTTCCTCTGCCAGCGAGTATCTCCAGCGGCAAGGCTGAGCACATTCACCCCGGTTGGCATCACGTCCGGTAAGATAGTTGCTTAACAAACATCTGCCAGAATAGGATATACACATAGCCCCATGGATAAAGGCCTCAAGTTCCAACTCCACCCTTTCCCTTATTTCCCTGATTTCAGCCAGTGACAGTTCTCTGGCCAGCACAATTCGCCTGGCGCCCAGTTCCTGCCAGCAAAGAGCTGATGACCAGTTTGTATTGTTAGCCTGGGTGCTAATATGCAGCGGCAGGTCAGGGACTACCTGGCGGGCCAGCCGGTATACACCCAAATCTGAAATAATTATACCATCGGCTCCGCTATCCTGCAGAAACCTTAGATAATCCGGCAAAGCCGGCAAGTCTCCATTATGGGGAAATATATTCACAGTTACATAAGCCTTTTTGTGTAAGCTATGGGCTAATGCAATGCCTTCCCGCAATTCATCTTCCGCAAAATTATCGCTAAAAGCCCTGAGTCCGAAAGCCTTGCCACCCATATAAACAGCGTCGGCCCCATACACTAACGCCATTTTCAGTTTTTCCAGATTGCCGGCCGGAGCCAGCAGTTCCGGTTTTCTTGTTAACACAGTTCTTCGCTCCCTTGAAATATGGAAATAGACAACCCATCACCATCATGATGAACAGTTGTGGAAAATCGTGGATCATTAGTGACAAATTCCAGGTATTGCCGCAGCCGTCTGACAAGTGTCCTATAGCGCCTTGGTGGTTCATCCCCGCTTGTTACCAAACCGCGAAACAGGACATTGTCAGCCATTACAACCGCACCCTGAGAAAGTTTGCCCATAACTTTATGCAGATAGTCAAGATACTGACCTTTAGCTGCGTCGATAAATACCATGTCAAACGGTCCGGTAAGCCGTGGCAGAATTTCACCGGCGTCGCCGCATAGTATTTCTATCTGCTCAAGCATTCCCGCCTTGGCAACAAAATCCTTAGCAATGTCAACTCTTTCCCGGTCAAGTTCAATCGAAACAATTCTGGCACCAACAGGCATTTCCGCCGCCATCCGCAGCGTAGAATAGCCAATTGCCGTACCTATTTCCAGTATAGACTGAGGCTGCCATTTTCGTACTGCCTCCGTTAGTAGCCTTCCTCCTGCCCGGGAGATAACAGGCACATGCCATTGTACTGCGAATTCTTCCAGCTGTTCAAGCAAATTATTTATGCAGTCCACTTCTATTTACGCACCTTCTCGATTGTAGCCAGATGTTCTTCATAGGTTTGACTAAAATGGTGGGCTCCATGCTTGTCCGCCACAAAATATAGATAATCGGTCTCTGTTGCATTAAGCACTGCATTAATTGCCGCAAGACCAGGATTAGCGATAGGCCCTGGCGGCAAACCGGCGTTCTGGTAGGTATTAAAAGGTGAAGCTATCTCGGTATCCTGGATGCTGAGCTCTGGTTTAGGATATCCCAAAATATACTGAATAGTAGCACAGGACTGTAAAGGCATTCCCAGTCTCAGGCGCTTAAGAAAAACCCCTGCGATAATTGGACGATCTTTGTCCAACTGAGCTTCTTTTTCAACTAAAGATGCCAATGTTATGACATTCCCGATTGTTAATCCCATTTCCGTGGTTTTCTGCCGCATCTCCGGCGTAAACTGTTCATCAAATTGATGGACCATCATTTCAAGAATTTGCTCTTCGGTCATGCCTTTACTAACCCGGTAAGTGTCAGGAAACGCATAACCTTCGGCCTTGTACTCCACACCCGTCCTGGCCTCCATATATCCAAAGGTAGCAGAAACTTGCGCGGCAGCCTTAAATTTAACCGCACTTCCCATCTTTTTTTCCGCTATCAAATTAGCAATCTGATCAATAGTATAACCTTCAGGAATAGTCAGCAGACGATAAGATGTTTCCCCCTTGGCTAATATGCCGACAATCTGTTGAACTGACATATCCTTAGTAAATGCATATTCGCCGGCTTGCAACAAATTCTGCGCTCCCTGCACCTTAATTGCCATCTGGAATAATACCACACTTTTAATTACACCCTGTTTATATAATAAATTCCCGATCTCATCAGCGGACATGCCAGGCTTAACTATAATTGGAACAGGCTCCCCTGCGGCAGATGACACTGGTTGAGCCAACCCATAGACAAATCCCCCAAGAAAAATAACGAAAACTGTTATAGCCAGCAACCATTTATTTGTTCTAAATCTATACACCTTATCATCACCTCACTTGCAAAAACAAAAGTATCTTCTTTGTACAATGACTCTATTATACACTTATAAGCACTAATTGTACAACTTCCAGCCACATGCAGCAAAAGCAGGCATCTACCCTGGATATTAATGCAATTTTCCGGCAAACTACCAATTTAAAATGAAAAATACCACCGCGTAAGGTGGTATTAGCAAAGCTGGAAAAAAGAAGCCTGGTTAGGCTTCACAATCATCATCTTCCATTAAATCCTCATAAGCCTGACGAACTTCCTCAAACTCCTCATCAGTAGGATCAAGGTATACCTCTTCACCATTTTCATCGGTATCAATACGGGCGATATATACGTCTGTTTCTTCATCGCAGCCGCAATCGCAATCACTATCTGTGCATTCACTATCTCCGTCAATATCGATAGGTACCAAAATGGCATAACGTTTTTCACCAATAGGAATGATCATTTCTTCCCGATAATAATACTCGTTACCTTCTTCGTCGGTCATAACCACCACAAGCTCTTCTTCAAACTCTTCGAGGTCATCTTTTTCAAAGTCGGCCATTATATATCACCTCTTTTTTATATGCTGCTGTAATTTTATACTAGAAAACTTATCCTGTCAAGGAAACAACTGGTGTAGTACAAGGCTGGTTAGAAATGTTCAAATACCAGGCGTTGCCGCAGGACACCTATAATCAGTCTCAGTGCGGTAAACTATCCAGATAGCCCTGCAAAATAAACACTGCAGCCATCTTGTCAATTACTTGCCGACGCTTGGCTCTGCTTACATCTGCAGCAATAAGAGATTTTTCTGCCGCCACAGTTGACAAGCGTTCATCCCAAAGTTTGAGTTTCATCTCCGGAAAGTTCTCACTCAGTTTATCAGCAAATTGTTTAACCAATTCGCCTCTGGGACCAACTGTTCCGTTCATATTTTTGGGAAAACCGACAACAATAGTATCCACTTCATACTGAGTGATTATTTCGCCCAGCCTGGCAAAGTCTTTGGCGACAGAAGTCCGCCGGATAACTTCTACCCCTTGCGCTGTCAACAGCAATGCATCACTAACAGCTACACCAATAGTCTTATCCCCCACATCAAGTGCTAGTATGCGCATAGATCCTCCAATTTATACCTAACTTTAGACTTTTCTCCTAAAGTTAGGAACTGCTTATAAACCGCCATCTGCTTCGTTGCTCCTGCGATCCTCACTACAACGTACTTCCAGTACGCCTCCGTTGCGGTTCTCATCGCGCCTCGCATCTGACAATTTCTAAGCAGTTCGGGGCATTTGATGGCCCCTAGCCATTAAGTTTAAATAATCATTTGGGATACCTTTTAAACTATCTTTAAACATTCTTTAAACAATCTTTAGACAGAACTCTGGGCAGTGGGCGCCGCAGTAGCCGCAGAGGACGCATTTTTGCATGTTGGGGATGGCTTTGTTGTGGTCGATGGTTATTGCTCCCATCGGGCATTTTGCGGCGCATTTGCCGCAGCCTTGGCACCAGTCTTCAACAAGTAGCCGGCGCCGTCTGGCTGTAACCTTGTCGAGGAGGCATTTGTTTACCGGCTGTCCGGTGAACAACGCGCAGTTTAGAGCAACTTCATCGCCGGACTGCATGCCAACGGCAATAGCACTAATAGCAGGCTGCTTCAAAACCCACGCCAAAGCATCCTGAGAATGTTGGCTCAAATGTCCTCCACCCAGTGCCTTCATCGTGTATATGCCTTTACCCATTGACGATGCAAAAGAAATGGCTTCAAGCATTTCCTGCACTGTGCCGTCGCAAATGCCAATACCGTGCATATTTAGTATTGGATGAATAACATCGATTTCGTCATACAATGCGGCAGCCCGTACTACCTCGACGGTATGAGTGGATACCCCTGCTGCCCGCACCATTCCCTGTTTTTTAGCCTGCGCCAAATAAGACAGCGCATCTTGGTGTCCCTTCAACGTCAAACGGGAAGTCTGCTCATGCAGCAGAAAAATATCCACATAATCCCGTCCAAGTTCATGGCAGGCTTTTTCTAAACTGCACCGCATCGCTTCACGACTATATGCATAGGATTTCGAAGCAATTATGACATCCTCTTTACCGGCGAAACCTTGTAATGCCTCCCGGATATAACCATAAGTATGGTAAAGCTCTGCTGTATCGATAAAATTAACCCCTGCATCCAGCGCTTCCTTAATCACGGCAGCACCTTGATCCAGGGGCAGATTTGCCTGCAACGGTCCAATAGTAAGCGCACCAAAGCATAACCGCGATACTTCTAAACCAGTACGGCCTAAAAAACGGTATTTCATTTTACTTATCTTTAAGATATGCCCTGACCAGTTCTTCAAGCAGCTCGTCCCGCTCCAGTTTACGAATCAGCCCGCGGGCATTGTTATAACTTGTAATATATGTGGGATCACCGGATAAAAGGTATCCGACAAGTTGGTTAATTGGATTGTATCCTTTATCTTTTAAAGCCTGATTCACGGTGGCGATAATATTTGCCGCCGCATTATTTTCTTCGTTGTCAACACGAAACATCATGGTCTCTTGGGATAAATTGGACATTGAGCATCCTCCTCCGTCATATTATCTCCCTGTATGTACCATATATATTCGACCCTCGCAATTTTTTTCCTTTAAATAAACTTTAAATAAATTACAGATTATGTAATTTATTTTTGAATGGCGGTAGTGTTACCCGCAGTTGCCAAATCTATTTTCTTACCTGCTTTTGTACTACCTCTAATGCCATATTTAATGCATCGCCAATCTTTTCCGGCTGTTTTCCGCCAGCTTGAGCCATATCCGGACGGCCGCCGCCGCCGCCGCCAGCTACTTTGGCTACCTCTTTTATTATATTACCGGAATGTATGCCTTTAGCAACTGCAGCACTTGTTGCCATTACTACAAAGTTGACTTTATCATTATTCACTGCTCCCAGAGCAACTACTCCGCATGCAAGGCGGTCACGCACCATATCGGCGACCGTTCTGAGACCGTCGATATCATTAACGGTTACTTGCCCGGCAATTACCTCCACACCATCAATTTCCTGCCTGCGGGCAAGCAGTTCCTGCACCTCGGCTTTGGCCATTTTCGTATTGAGTACCGCCAATTCATGTTCTAATTCTTTTACACGGCCCGACAACCCCTCGATACGTACAGCCAATTCTTCCGGCCGCGTTTTTAAAGCTGTTGCCGCACCCAGTAATATATTGTCCCTGTTCTTAATATAATCCAGCGCACCATAGCCGGTAACGGCCTCAATCCTTCTGATACCTGAACCGATACCTGCTTCGCTGACAATTTTAAATAACCCGATTTTGGCAGTGCTATGCACATGAGTTCCGCCGCAAAGTTCCCTGCTGAATTTACCGATCACCACCACACGAACTTGGTCGCCGTATTTCTCACCAAATAAGGCGGTAGCACCCATCTCTTTTGCCAGTTCCTGCGAAGTTTCAATCACACCTACCGGTGTGTTTTTCAATATTTCATCATTGACAATCAATTCTACTTCTACCAACTGTTCTGCAGTTAATGGCGCAAAATGAGAAAAGTCAAACCTCAACCTGTCGGGACTGACCTGTGAACCGGCCTGATTTACATGACTGCCCAATACCTGTCTGAGAGCTGCATGCAGCAAATGGGTAGCAGTATGATTACGCGCCGAATCGCGGCGTTTGGGTTTATCTAAATCCAACCGCACGTTATCCCCGGCTTTTAAGGTGCCTTCAACAACATGCCCTAAATGATAGATAGTGCCATCAGGTAATTTTTTCGTTGTGACAACTTGCAGTTTACCTAACGGACTGCTAATCATGCCGCTGTCGCCGACTTGTCCGCCCCCTTCGGCATAGAATGAAGTGATATCAAGTACTACTGCGACTTCTTCGCCATCGTGAGCTGCATCAACTACCTTGCCGTCTTTCCATAATAATACGATTTTACCATTGCCGGCATTTTCATCATACGCAAGGTTATCACTTACCAGACCGGAAAGGTCAGGTATGATTACCCTTTCTTCACTATCCTGACGGGCAGCCCGGGCGCGTTCCCGCTGCTCATTCATTGCCTGATCAAACCCTTGCTTGTCAAGTTCCATTTCGTGCTCGTCCAATATTTCCAAAGTAAGTTCCCAGGGGAAACCAAAAGTATCATATAGCTTAAAAGCAGTCGCCCCATCCAGGCATTTTTGCCCGGCTTGCTGAAGCTTTTCGATATGATTGTTTAAAAGTTCCATACCCTGAGCCAACGTCGCCTGAAAACGTTCTTCTTCAAGTTGAATAACTTTCTTAATATAATCCTTCTTTTCCGCAATATCAGGATAAGCTTCAGCAAAAATATCAGTTACTACATCCACAATCCCTGCCAGGAAGGTTTTTTCAATCCCCATAAGCCGTCCATGCCGTACCGCCCGGCGTAAAATCCGGCGCAAAACATAGCCCCGTCCCTCATTGGAAGGCAGTACACCATCGCCAATCATGACAGTCATACTGCGACCATGGTCGGCAATTACCTTTAAAGAAACATCGGTTTTCGGGGAGTTGCCATATACGACACCGGCTAGTTGGGAAGTATGTGCGATGATCGGGAATAACAAGTCTGTTTCAAAATTGGACTTTTTATGCTGTAGTACAGAGGCAATACGTTCAAGACCAGCACCTGTATCAATATTCTTCTTGGCCAGCGGGGTATAATTACCTGCTTCGTCCCGGTCATATTGGGTAAATACCAGGTTCCAGATTTCCAGATAACGGTCACAGTTGCACCCTACGCCGCAGCCTTCTTTACCGCAACCCCGGTCTTCACCAAGATCAATGTAAATTTCGGAGCACGGTCCGCACGGCCCTGGTCCAATTTCCCAGAAATTATCTTCCATGCGCACAATCCGGTCAACAGACACGCCGATATCATTGCGCCAAATATCAAAAGCTTCGTCGTCTTTAGTATGTATCGTAATCCACAATTTGTCTTGCGGCAATTCCAGATGCTTAGTAATAAATTCCCAAGCCCAAGCAATCGCTTCCTTTTTAAAATAATCCCCGAAGGAGAAATTTCCCAGCATCTCAAAAAAGGTATGGTGGCGCGCTGTGCGTCCTACATTTTCAATGTCACCTGTACGCACACACTTTTGGCTGGTAGAAATTCTAGGGTGAGGCGGTTTCATTTTTCCGGTAAAAAACGGTTTGAAAGGCGCCATACCGGCGCCAATTAGTAGTAATGTCGGATCGTTTTCCGGAATAAGCGGAAAACTTTGCAGTATTAGATGATCTTTGCTGGCAAAAAACTGCAGGAATTTCTTGCGCAGTTCATTTCCGGTCATTTGAATCAATTTAATCAACCCCCACTGGAATTAGGCACATAATTTGCTTTTACACACTAGTTCATTTATTATACAGTAAATAACATTACAGTGTCAATAATTGGCGGTCATACCAGCACTTTCACAAAATGCCTTAGAAAGACTTTGGCTATTGCCGCCAAAGGTACCCCCAGCAACATTCCGGCAAAACCTCCTAACTCACCGCCAACAAAAACATAAAAAATCACTGCTAAAGGATGAAGCCCTACACTTTCTCCCAGAATTTTCGGGTGGATAATTGTGCCTTCCAGTTGATGGATTACCAGAAATAAAACACCTACCTTTATTGCCAGCCAAGGTGATTGCAATAAAGCTAAAGTGACGGCCGGCGCAGCACCAATAAATGCACCGAAATAAGGTATGAAATCAAGCATACCCGCCAAAATGCCAATCAGTAAAGCAAAGCTAACATTCATGTAATAAAGCCCGACAGTTACCAGTATACCAACAATAACCGCTACTAGTATCTGGCCGCGAATGACACCGCTCAACACTTTATCCACATCTTTAAATACCAAAACCACTTCTGTCCGCCATCTTCCCGGCAGGAGCAGCAAACCTTGTTCTTTAATTTCATACCAGTCATGCAATAAATAAAAGGCTAATATAGGACTGATAGCCAAACCAATAAAATGGCTGACCAGCCCGACTATCCCGTCAACAACTTCAGCAACAAAATCATGGACCTCCTGTTCCAGGGAAAGCAAAGTATTATCAAGAGCCAGCCGCAAAGAATATGGCAGAGCTGAATTCTGGTATTGAGACTGAATATCCTGGAATATTGTCTCGACATTAGCCGTCATTTGGGGCAATTGATCAGCGAAGCTCTCCAATTCGGCAATTAGTATCGGTACAAGTTTACTGCCGCCAATAATTAAAATTCCAAACAGGATTACGTATAATAAAATAATTGCCCACAGGCGTTTGAGACCTTTTTGCTCCAGATAGCATACCGCCGGATTTAATAAATAAGCTAAAAACAGGCCAATGATGAAAGGATACAGTCCACTCTTCACCAGCCAAAGAAAATAGAGGCTAAATACTATTGCACCGATGATAATAGCCAGCCTGACAACCTGCTTCGTTACAATCATAACGCCTCCTGTATAAGAACAATTAACGAGCTTCGGGGATACGACTAACCACGGAGTACACGGAGGGCGCGGAGTGTTTATTATTAATACTCATATTCCACGGTATATCTTCCTAAAGGTGTCATTGCGAACGCAGCGTAGCGAAGTGAAGCAATCTCCCAGCTTTTCGGCAATAAGTCGGAGATTGCTTCGTCGTGCCTCCTCGCAATGACATCGACCATGTAATTGCGCCGTTCTACTCCGTGTCCTCCGCGTACTCCGTGGTTCAAAAATAACCAGCACAAGCGAAAATGGAGACCTGCGGGTCTCCATTTCACTAATCAATCTTTTTCATCAAGCGCTTGCGAGCCCGGCGGGCTTCCCGCATCAGATCACGCGTAGTGGCTACCACAGCGTTAGCGCTGCGCTCCATCAACGGCTTTTTCTGTTGTTTGGTCATGGGACCTATGACGGCGCCTAGTACAGTTCCTACAACACTACCCCACAATAAACCTTGCAAAAATTTGCTGCGCATCATATCAACCCCTTTATTGCTGTAAATTAACAGTATCCTGCAGCGGGCTCATGTATTGAGTTAACGTGCCGTCAGCCTGCACATCAAAAATTTTGACTGCCTGGCCTCTAACCACAAACTCTACACAACATTCCCAGCAGTAATACTGATCGGAACCAACCTTTCCAATAGCCCGCATCCCACATACCGGACAAGTTGTCATCAATGCCACCTCACACCTACTCTAATTCATTCTCGGTCATATCACTGTGAAGAAGTTTGCCCATTGATTCGGGAACAATAAGCTTTTCCTGACCGACAACTTGTACTTGTGGCAGCGGCATAACCATCCGGCCATACAATAAATCACTGACTATGCCATCAGACAGTTGATAGCCTTTAATCTCGCCTGTGGAATCATCAAATGCGATATCAACTAAAACACCAAGCTGAAGTCCGGTTTCCGTAAAGATTTGTTTTTCAAACAAGTCATAAAAATGATAGTAGTTGTTCTGTGGCAAAAATGAAGCTACTTCCCGCACTGCTCTTTTATTGCGTACCATGACTGCGTCCCGGCCGATACTAAACAAATCTTCAAAGGCAATTCCCCGATCATCATTAAACCAGTTAGCACTGGTAATTACGATTCCAAGCACTATTGCTCCTTCAATATCTAAAACTACTTCTTGCACCTCACCAATCTGTGTGCCGGTCTCAACTTCCAGCACCTGCAGGCCTAATAAATTTCGTAATTTGTACATAACAGGACTCCAATACAGATTGTAATATTATTATGGCCATAATCGGTTCTTTTTATAATTATTTATATTGCTATATAGGACGAATTAAAGTTTTTTAATAATAATGCCGCCTCCCAGCACAATATCACCGTCGTAAAATACTACCGACTGTCCGGGAGTAATCGCCCGCTGCGGCTCGGCAAATTTAACGCTCACCGTACCATCAGGCAGGGGAGTTACAGTTGCCGCAGCTTCCCGCGCACTGTAACGAATCTTGGCTGCAACAGTCACCGTCGTTGTTGGCGGCTCAATTGCAATAAAATTGAGATCACCGGCAATTAATTCACTGCCAAAGACTTCTTCATTTGAGCCGACGACTATTTCGTTACGCTCAGTATCAATAGCCACTACATATAACGGTCTGCCTGTGGCAATACCAAGTCCCTTACGCTGGCCAACGGTATATAAAGGCAACCCTTTATGGCGGCCTAAAATTTGTCCCTGAGTATCAACAATATTGCCTGGCTTTAAGGCTTGGGGTGCTTTTTCCTCAAGAAAACTCTTATAGTCATCATCAGGAACAAAACAAATTTCCTGGCTGTCAGGTTTATCAGCTACTGCCAATCCCCATTCCCGGGCCATTTGTCTTGTTTCTACCTTCGTATACTCGCCAAGGGGCATCAGGAAATGACGCAAAGTATGCTGATTGAGATGATATAAGGCATATGACTGGTCTTTAGTACTGTCAATACCCTTTGCCAAAATATAGCGCCCCCGGCCTGTGTCATAACTAATCCGGGCATAATGCCCGGTAGCTACAAACTCTGCGCCTAAAGCCAATGCTTTCTGCAGAAATCCTTCAAACTTCACATAACGGTTGCAGGCAATACATGGGTTAGGAGTTTTTCCTTCTGCATATTCCCGAATGAAATAATCAACTACTGTCTTTTCGAACATTTGCCGGAAGTTAAGCACATAATAAGGAATGCCCAGCTTATCAGCTACCCGGCGGGCATCATCAACAGCCGTCAGCGAACAGCAGCCCCGGTGCTCAGGATCATCCTGCGGCGCGTCCTTATCCCAAATTTGCATTGTTGCACCAATCACGTCATAGCCCTGACGCACAAGAAGGGCGGCAGTCAAAGAACTGTCCACCCCTCCGCTCATGGCTACAACCACTCTGGGTTTAGCACACAAATTAAATCACTATCCTTTTTTGTTCATATAATCCTTAATAGCTTCATGCAAAGCATCGGCTGCTAAATTTGAACAGTGCATTTTAGCGGGAGGCAGACCCCCTAAGGCTTCAGCTACCGCCTGATTGGAAATTTCCAGAGCCTCTGCCAAAGTTTTGCCTTTTACCATTTCAGTTACCATACTGCTGGTAGCAATAGCAGCGCCACAGCCAAAGGTCTTAAACTTAACGTCTTTAATAATATCATCTTCCACTTGCAAATAAATTCTCATAATATCGCCGCATTTGGCATTACCAACTTCGCCAACACCGCTGGCATCTTTAATTTCACCAACATTACGCGGGTTAGTAAAATGGTCCATTACCTTATCTGAATACATAATTTTTCCCCTCCCTTATAAATTAATGACGCTGACACAGGTTGCATGGATTGGATTCAGCCATCTGACTACTAAAAGCTCCTAACGGAGACATCGCCCGCAGGCGCTCAACAATCTGCGGCAATACTTCCAGACAATAATCGATATCTTCCTCAGTATTGCTCCTGCCTAAAGTAATCCTTAGTGAACCGTGAGCCACTTCATGAGTAAGCCCCATTGCCAACAATACATGGGAAGGATCTAGGGAACCGGACGTGCACGCAGACCCACTGGATGCAGCAATACCTTTTAAGTCAAGATTTAAAAGCAGCGATTCCCCTTCAACATATAAAAAACTAAAATTAACATTGCCAGGCATACGCATGGTAGGATGGCCATTAAGTTTAATATCGGTAACTTTTTCCTGAATACCTTTGATCAGTTTGTCGCGAAGCGCGGCAACATGAGCAATTCTTTCATCTATTTCCTGCTTGGCAATTTCGCAGGCTTTGCCAAGACCGACAATACCCGGTACGTTTTCTGTCCCCGCCCGCAGATTTCTTTCCTGACTTCCGCCTTGCTGAATGGATTCAATACGTACTCCTTTTCGCACATACAACGCCCCTACGCCTTTTGGGCCGTAGAATTTATGTCCTGATAGAGTAAGCAGGTCTATATTATATTCTTTCACATTAACTGGATAATTACCGACTACCTGTACAGCATCAGTATGAAAAAGTATGCCTTTTTCCCGGGCCAATTGTCCAATTTCCTTAATCGGCTGAAGAGTACCCACTTCATTATTGGCAAACATGACACTGATTAATATCGTTTTATCAGTAATCGCTTTCTTAACATCTTCCAGCCGCACCATGGCATGTTCGTCAACAGGCAGATAAGTTACCTCAAAACCTTGTTTCTCTAAATATTCGCAAGTATGTAACACAGCATGATGCTCAATAGCGGTAGTAATAATATGATTGCCTTTTTTACGGTTAGCGAAGGCTGCACCCTTTAGTGCCCAGTTGTCCGATTCCGTTCCACCGCTGGTGAAAAATATCTCATTAGCGTTAGCACCAAGCAAAGCCGCAACTTTTTCTCTTGCCCCTTCTATTGCTTTACGTACTTCACGCCCGAAGGAATGAACGCTGGATGCATTTCCGAACTTCTCCACCATGTACTCCATCATTAATTTAGCCACTTCACCATCAACAGGGGTAGTAGCCGAATGGTCAAAATAGATCTTCCTCATGATGCTTCATCTCCCTATCTATTTTTTTACCTTCTCTTCCCGGCATAAATCGGCGAGAGTAATAGAATCCAACACTTCATTAATACTGTCACGCACTTTGGCCCAAACCCCCCGCGTCACACAGATATTAGCCCGTTCACAGTATTTATTATCTTCAATATCACCTAATAAACAATCTACCGGGGCGATAGGACCTTCCATAATTCTAATAATATCCCCTACAGAAACCTGGTCCGGGTCCTTGGTCATCAGATATCCGCCCTGAGCTCCACGGATACTGTAGACATATCCCGCTTTACGTAGAATACCCATTAACTGCTCCAGGTAATGTTCAGATATTCCCTGTCTGGCAGCTACACTTTTCAGCGATATTGGGCCTTGTCCATGATGCAGTGCTAAATCATACATAGCAGCCACACCGTAACGTCCTTTGGTTGACAGCTTCACAATAATCTCTCCTGCTTTTCCGAGTATTACGATAGGTTTTGTCGTATATAAATATACCAGAAAAGCCTAGCCTTGTCAAAGCATCATTTAGCAAACAAAACATTTTTTATTATTTTGATTTTTTATCGCAAATAATATGCTTCATATATGCCGTACAGTCAATTTTGCACCCTAAATAAATCCGGCGGATAAACCCAAAAATGAACCGTTCTAATGGTTCATTCTTGTCTATCCTATCTTCTTATAATTTATAATTCTATTTGGCTTTTTTTGTATCCTGCCTTAACTTGAAAAAAAACTCTCAACATTTGTTGAGAGTTTTTTTTCAAAATGCATAAAGAAGGAGATGTCAATACAAAACCGGGCTTCAAATCTGAAGCCCGGCTTTTACATCAAATATTATACATTGAATAACAGATCGCCATAGGTAGGAATTGGCCATGCATCTTCATCCACCAGAGTCTCAAGTGAATCAGCAACTTCTCTTAGTGCAGACATTTTTTCAAATACGTCAAATTTAAACATTGCGGCTTGTTCATAGGTATTGCCATGAGCGTTTGCAGCTTTCTCAACTGCAGCTTCCAGCACGGCAATATTTTTCTTCAAAGACCCAGTCAAAGCAGATATTTCTGTTAAGAGCTCTGTCTGAGCCGTCAAATCAGCTGCCACTCCAGTAGCCTTGATGGAATTAATCGAATCAGCGACATTTGTTGCATAGTAAACTGCTGCAGGAAGAATCTGGCGCTTAGCCATGTCAAGCATGGTCAAAGCTTCAATATTGATGGTCTTAATATAGGTCTCGAGCGCGATCTCATAACGAGATTCCAATTCCACTTTGCTCAATACCCCGTGTTTTTCCATTACCGCGATATTCTTAGGGGAAATTAAAGCTTTACTTGCTTCAACAGTAGTTTTAATATTCGGCAGACCGCGTTTTTCGGCCTCAACTACCCATTCATCAGTATAGTTGTTTCCGTTAAATACGATTCGTTTATGCTTAGTTACATACTCTTTAAGTATTGTTTTAACTTCAGCATCTACATCGGTAGCCTTTTCCAGTCTGGTAGCAACTTCACCAAGTATTTCCGCTACGATTGTATTTAAGGTGTAATTGGGAGCTGCAATGGATGCAGAGGACGGAACCATTCTGAACTCAAACTTATTGCCGGTAAACGCAAAGGGAGATGTTCTGTTTCTGTCGGTTGCGTCTTTGGGCAAAGCAGGAAGTGTGGTAACGCCAACTTCCATATGCCCGCCAACTTTGGAGCTTCTGGCACCGCCATTTTCAATTTGCTCCAATATATCTTGGAGTTGTTCGCCTAAGAAAATGGAAATAATAGCCGGAGGAGCTTCGTTGGCGCCTAAACGATGATCATTACCGGGATTAGCGGCTGATACTCTTAATAGATCAGCATACTCATCCACAGCTTTAATAACTGCGCACAAGAATACAAGGAACTGGGCATTATCATGTGGGGTTGTACCTGGATCTAACAGATTCATGCCGTCATCTGTTCCCATGGACCAGTTGTTGTGCTTACCGGAGCCATTAATGCCGGCAAAGGGTTTTTCATGCAATAAACACACCAGATCGTGATGCAAGGCAACTTTTTTCATCACGTCCATCATAAGCTGGTTATGATCAGTAGCAATATTTGTCGTGCTAAAGATAGGAGCTAATTCATGCTGCGCAGGGGCAACTTCATTATGCTTAGTTTTGGCGTTTACGCCAAGTTTCCAAAGCTCTTCATCCACTTCTTTCATGAAGCCGGAGATTCTTTCCTTAATCGAACCAAAATAATGATCTTCCAATTCTTGTCCTTTGGGAGCCGCTGCGCCAAAAAGAGTTCTTCCGGTGTAGATCAAGTCTTTTCTTTGATCATATAAGTTTTTATCAACTAAAAAATACTCTTGTTCCGGTCCGACAGTTGTAATTACTTTCTTGGATGTTGTATTGCCCAGTGCTCTCAATACGCGTATAGCTTGCTTTGACAATGCTTCCATCGAACGCAGTAATGGAGTCTTTTTATCCAATGCTTCCCCAGTGTAGGATACGAACGCCGTTGGGATATATAACGAACTGTCTTTAACAAAGGCCGGCGATGTGCAATCCCATGCAGTATATCCTCTAGCTTCAAATGTAGCTCTAAGACCACCGGACGGGAAGGATGACGCATCAGGTTCACCTTTGATTAACTCTTTGCCTGAGAATTCCATAATCGCTTTACCATCAGCGGTCGGAGAAATAAATGCGTCATGTTTTTCGGCAGTTATACCAGTTAGTGGCTGGAACCAATGGGTAAAGTGAGTTGCACCTTTTTCAACTGCCCAGTCTTTCATGGCGTTAGCCACGACATCGGCAATTGCTGGATCTAAAGAAAGTCCCGCTTCGATTGTCTTCTTTAAAGCTTTATATGTAGCTTTAGGAAGACGCTCCTTCATTACCGCATCATTAAAAACATCTGATCCAAAAATGTTCATTCCGAATGCCTCCTTATTATCTTTCATTTTGTTGATATAATGTTATAACTTTAACCAAAATTAAATTTGCTATCTACTGATTACGATGGCAAAATCCTAATTTGGCAAAATTAGTTAAGCCGGCTGCAAAAATATAGATGGGTGCCTTTAATATAAAAAGACAGGCCCCTCCCAAATATTGGTTGAGAACAGACAACAGAGCAATAAAAAACACCAAATACAACATAGTGTAAATAGTCTATGCTACACTGGCGCCATTGCCGGAAAAAATATTATAATTTTATACACCATTAATACCAAAAAATGTGTATTAATTATTTTATGTGTAAAATTGTAATATAAATTGGCTGTTTTGTCCAGAGATAAGCGTAGTTTTTTTTATTATTAACGCATTGCTTAAAAATATTACAGTATACTTTCACCGACGACATCCAATCATTCTTGCTGCAGTTCAGTCGCCTGAATTACGCGGGGTGACTGTTCCACCTGAGATATTTGGTCAATTTCACTACCCGTTGCAGTCTCCAGTTCCTTAAATTTGCGGGCGCTTACCAGCACTCTTGTTTCCAGTGTGCCAACAGCCTTGTTGTAGGCCTCCACCGAATTACCGAGACTCCTGCCAAGCCTGGACATATGCCCGCCCAAATCGGCTAAGCGCTTGTATAAATCACGCCCAAGAGCGCTAATCTCTTTCGCATTTTGCGCGATACTCTCCTGTCGCCAACCATAGGCAACTGCCCGCAATAAGGCAATCAGGGTTGTCGGCGTTGCCAATATGACCCGCTGCTCAACTCCATATTCAATCAAAGCAGGGTCATATTCCAATGCCGAGCTGAAGAACGTCTCACCAGGCAGAAAAAGCACCACAAATTCAGGTGTATGTTGGAACTGATCCCAATAGGATTTCTTGCTCAAGGCAATCATATGGTTTCTTACATGCCGCGCATGTTCCTTCATTTTTGCCTGCCGTTCATTCTCATCAATTGCATCAAGGGCCTCTAAATAAGCTGCCAGCGGCGCCTTGGCGTCAACAATGATATTTTTTTTAGCCGGCAGACGCACCAGCATATCAGGCCGCAAGCGACCGTCTTCAGCGTTAACACTTTCTTGCTCATAAAAATCGCAGTGGTCTACCATCCCGGCCATTTCAACAACCCGCTTCAGCTGGATCTCCCCCCACCGTCCCCGCACTACCGGAGTACGCAGCGCCTTTACCAAATTAGCTGTTTCAGTGCGCAACTGGTGTTGTGTTTCCAGCAGAGAACGCACCTGCTGGGTAATTGACTCATAAGCACCGGTGCGGGCCTTCTCCAATTCCTGAATTTTGGAATCCACCTTATCTAAAGATTCTTTCACCGGTTTAACTAGATCGTTAATCGCCTGCTGGCGCTTATCCAAATCTCCTTTGGCGCCTTCCTGGAATTTTTCCAGCGTAGCCTTGGCCAAATCTAAAAATGACTGGTTATTACTATATAAGGCTTTTGCCGATAAAGCTTTAAAAGAATCCGCAAATTTTTGCCGCGCTTCATCCAGCACAGAAAGTTTGGCTTCAACAGTTGCCCGTTCTGTTTCAAGCGTCGCCCGCAGTTCCGCTCGTTCTTCTTTTAATTGAATTACAGTTTCCGTAATTGTCTGCAACTGTACTTCTTTATCCTTAATTTCCTCCAGCAAGTTTTCCTGGCGTATTTGGGCCTCGTCAAACTTTGCCGCTAAAATAGCCTGTTCCGCCTTTCCTACCGACTTTGCAATCAACCATGCGCCAAACCCGCCGAGTAATAGGCCTAATACAAAAAACAACAGATACATACCAATATTTATGATTGCAATCACCCTCATTTTTCAACAGATAAATAATTATAATTATAATAAAAAAAAGGCAAACCGCCAAGGAATTATTGTTTCTATCACCAAGAGCGCCAAGGACGCCAAGGGATTTTTGTTGTTCTCTGTTGGTATTATCCTGACTCTGCAAACAATATATTGCTAAAAAGCCAACGCCAGAACATCATCATTCAAATTTTTCAATATTTTTCTTACTATTTTCCTTGGCGTCCTTGACGGTTAATCCGTTCCCAAAACAAACGCTTTATACTAAAAAGTAAAGCCCAGGCTGATAATCGCCCGGGCTTTTTCACTATAAATTAGACTCAGCAAAGCTTTTTTCGGTGACAACAACCTCACCGTGACTGGGGACTTGGTTAAATGTTTTTAACGGATTGTATTCCAAATTATTATACGCAGTCATGCCATGTTCACTAAGATCTAACCCCTCGAGCTCATCTTCCACTGACACTCTGATACCTACGACAGCTTTCAATAAGCTAAACAGACCGTAACTGCTGGCAAAACCCCATGCCGACACTGCCAGTACGCCAAGAAGCTGTATTCCCAGCAACCCTGTGCCGCCACCGTACAATAGACCACCTTTTTCCGCAAAAATACCAACAGCAATAGTGCCAAATGTGCCGCACACTCCGTGAACTGCAATAGCCCCAACCGGATCATCCGCTTTTATTCTGTCAAAGAAAGAAACAGCCCATACAACCAGAATCCCGGCAACAGCGCCAATCACTACAGCGCTGACAGGCTCCACATAAGCACAGCCGGCAGTAATTGCCACCAAGCCGCCTAACGCTCCATTGATAGCCATACTAGGATCTACTTTGCCGAACTTGGCCATAGTATACAGAGCAGCCAGCGTGCCTCCGGCTGCAGCAGCCAAATTGGTATTTACCGCTATCCGGGCAGTATTTAAATCCAGACCGGATAAAGTGCTGCCGGGATTGAAACCAAACCAGCCAAACCAGAGAATAAACGCACCTAAAGCGGCAAGGGGCAAATTATGTCCAGGCATAATATTCATTGATCCATCTTTGTTAAATTTACCGGTTCTTGGACCAAGCGCCAACACTGCGGCCAGTGATGCCCAGCCGCCAAGGGAGTGTACTACAGCCGACCCGGCAAAATCAAGCATCCCTAACTTATTCAGCCAGCCGTCGCTGCTCCAAACCCAGTGTCCGGCCATCGGATAAATCACAACAGTAGCCATGAAAGAAAAAACTATGTACGGTGCAAATTTCATTCTTTCAGCTACAGCACCGGACACAATTGTTGCCATGGCAATAGCAAATGCAGCCTGAAATATCCAATAGGCGTATACAGGAATCTTAAGTCCCAGATGATCCATGTTTCCTTGCAAAAAGAAACCGGAAAACCCGATAATACCAGCCTTATCCAAACCATACATAAGGGCAAAACCAAAAGCGAAATAACCGAGCATGCCGACGGTACAATCCATTACTACTTTCATAATAATATTCAATGAGTTCTTACTGCGAATAAACCCCGCCTCCAGTGCTGCAAAGCCGCCTTCCATCAGAAACACCAGCGCAGCACACAATAACACCCATACCGTATCAATGCCAGTTCCTAATGAGTTAATTGTGATTTCCATTTTACACCCTCCACTTGTAATAATAACAAAAAGCCAAGCCTTATATTTAAGTACATTGTATACAGTATGCAAAATGCACATACAAGTACTTAAATATAAAACTTGGCTCCGTTGCCAAATTAATTATCTTCAATGATTATCATACCACAAAATGTAAAAATTTCAACTACTATTTAATAAATTCAGACTTTATAAAGCGTATTTTCCGTTTTCACCTGTACGGATACGATAGGCATCTTCTACCGGCAGGATGAATATCTTGCCATCCCCTATTTGACCGGTCTGCGCATGCTTAACAATAATATCCACCACTTCCTCAACAACATCATCGGCAATAACAATCTCAATTTTTATTTTTGGCAGCAGGGTAATCTTATATTCCCGGCCACGATAAACACCGATATGCCCTTTTTGCAACCCGCATCCTACCACCTCCGAGACAGTCATTCCCCTGATACCGTATTTTGAAAGCCCGTCTTTTATATCATTTAGCTTTTCAGGCCGCACAATTGCCTCAATTTTTTTCATCTTATCCCCCTTTTTCTTTATTCTGGTATAAAATAATTCTGTACAGCCAGCCACTTTCCCTGCAATTTATTGAACTGTCTGAAAATAAAGGTCGTTTTTTGTACAATTTAACATTGTAGCAAATCACACCGTTCTCTAGCCGAGATCCACATGTCTGCCTCGCATCCCTTATTACATTTTATTGTAGACTTACATAGAATGTTAATAATTTTTTTAAGCGTTAAAGAGACGCAGGGACGGTTCCTATGTCTCGTTCTTTTAACTACAAAATACAGTAAAAAAATCAACAAAACAAAAAACGCCCAGCGTCTTTGAATATCCATTAGACAATCACCAAATTGTTAAAGACATAGCTAACCGCCAAGGACGCCAAGAGCGCCAAAAAACATTAAAAAAACATCGGATTGCATTAATAAATTTCTTGGCGTTCTTGGCGTCCTTGGCGGTTAACCGTTTAATTATTCAACTATTGCCGTCATAAAGTGCACATGCTCACACGCAGGATAGCTGTCCGCATCACAGTATCCCTACCCAATAATCGGATACCAAGTTCGCTGTGAAGTAATCAAATGGCATGTAGCAGTAGCCCTTATCTCCCCAGTTTGTGCCCCAACTATTGCGAATAATGAAATACCCGGTATTGCCGTTGGCGGACATATTTACATCATAGCCTACAGCCAGGACACAGTGGCCTCCAAGAAGCTGTTCATTGCAAGTATCAGGTACAGGTACAATACCGGTTTGGGTGACGCCATCAGATTCAAAAGACTCATAAACTTGGAAACCGATTACCACAGGGTGCCCTTCGGCCAAAGCGGCTTTCATAAGTGCCTTGGAATTAACAACATGATATTCACTAATCTTGTAAGATGCAGCATCGGTGATATCCTGGTTAGTAGGAGCAGTAGTGTAATCCTGATCGCTGTACGGCATTTCCAACTCCGGACATACACCGGTAAATTTGAGTACATCCATACCATCAACAGGCATAGCACCACTATCCTGATCGGTAGTTCCTTCTTTTAATCGTTCTTCATAGTAGAGAAATGCTCTAGATAATGGAACTAGCGTTTGACCGGCCTGAATTTCCATATACTCCCGCAACCCAACGATAGCATGGGCTGTGCATGAACCCTGCTCGCCCTGATCTTCAACAGGACTGCAATATTGCCGCAGATCGACTTTGAGTGGCAGTTCCGTCTCAGTATGATACTTTGTTGCCGAATATTGCTTATGGGATAAAAGTCTCTTACTCGGTATCATCCCGTACTTTCTGGTCATGGTGAAACCCTCCTCTTATTTTCTAATTTGAGACTCTCAAAAGATTGTAGTGATCAATATACCATTACTCACAGCGTTAGAAAAAGATTCGGGATTTACCCCGGTATTCATATTTCAATTTCATCAATGGATATATATGTAATTTATGTAATTATAATACAATAAAATTATGACTAAAATATGACGAAATTGCGGTCAAACCGAAAATAAAAAAAACCGCTTACGCGGCCCTTGGTGTCATTGCGAACGTAGTGTTGCGGAGTGAAGCAATCTCCCTGCTTTTCGGCAATAAGTCAGGGATTGCTTCGTCGTACCTCCTACCCTGAAAGTCTACTGCCCTAAAGCAGGGGATCGCCACGTCAGCTATCGCCTCCTCGCGATGACAACCTAAAATGTCATTGCGAACGCAGTGTAGCGGAGTGAAGCAATCTCCGGCACTTTCATACATTTGGTGGTACGGCTTTGCAGCATGGAAATATCGCAATGAAACCCAAAAGTTATATTTTCCGATATTAAAAAAACTTCGCAGGATAAACATCCCACGAAGCCTTGTTATTATTGAGTTGGTGCGGGAGAAGGGACTTGAACCCCCACGGTTACCCGCCAGATCCTAAGTCTGGTGCGTCTGCCAATTCCGCCACTCCCGCATATTGTGTTATTCACATC
>JAEYSJ010000387.1 GCA_023434855.1 Bacillota bacterium
GTGATGGTTGGTCAGATGGCCGGGACGCTTTATACTATCGCTAAAGACGTAAAACTGCAGGTGGAATTCAATCCAGCCCAAGTTAAACAGTATCGGCTAATTGGTTATGAGAACAGAGCTTTAGAAAATAGCGATTTTAATAATGACAAAAAGGATGCAGGTGATATGGGAGCAGGCCATTCGGTTACCGCGCTTTATGAAATTATCCCGGTTGGGGTTGATGAAGAGGCCGGTACAACTGATCCTTTGGTATTCCAGCAGTCGCAGATTGTGCCAAGTGGCGATTTGGCACAGGTGAAAGTCCGTTATAAAAAACCGGATAAGGATACCAGTATTTTATTTAGCAAACGTATCGACGCCAAAGATGGAACTAGTATGCCGTCCGAGAATCTCCGGTTTGCCGCAGCTGTTGCCGAGTATGCCATGCTTCTACGTAATTCGGAGTATAAAGGACAATCAACCTTCAGTCAGGTATTGGAACTGGCGAAAGGCGCCAGCGGGGAAGATGACGAAGGATATAGGGCAGAGTTTATTCGGATGGTGGAAATAAGCGAGTTGCTTTATTGAGATAACAGGAACTCCTGCTAAATTATGATATTTGGCAGGGTTTACTTGTCCAAAATTGGCCCGCTTTACTTTACCGCTCACAAGAAACCTTTAAAATTCTGAGATAAAATGGGTAGGTAATGTCAATTCTCCATTATCCTTATAATTTATGGACCCACCGGCGGACGTAGGAATGGTCTGGTAAATCAAGTTGTTTTGCGACTTCTCTCATACTCAACCCGGATTCATACATTTGAACAACTTTTCGTTTTGATTTCAGAATTAAAGGATTTAAAAACTTGTCTCTTTTTAGCCAAAATAAATCACCCCTTATAGTATTTTTACAGGTTTTTTTCTCCTGTGTCTATTATAAGGGGTGATGTTCAATTTCGTGGGTTTTTTGCTGTGTGTTTTTTGAAAGGTTACGGGTGGCTCCACCAAGTGAGACGAGTTTCTTAGAATGGTAGAGATGGTGTTTCTCTACAAGGATTTTGACGGACTCGATTATTTATTTATATATGAAAATAAGTTGGAGTTTGATTGTGAGTTTGCTTTAAAGGATAAAAAGTGTCAACAACTCCGTCCCCTTGGCACCCTGGCAGGAATGTTGAAAAAAATGTAGAATAAAGAAAAAAATAGTAGTTTTGCAAGTTGATGCTAGGTGTTATTTGGGGAATGTTTCAATTCTTATGGATTGTACATGGTAATTTAAACGAGTGTGAAATTCTTTCTATTCAATTAATACCTATAAATGGAATGTACTTAAAGTACAATGATCATCCGAACCATTGGAAAGATGTAGTTGCCAAAATGGAAGTCAAATGACTAGTGATTGCAAGCACTGGACCTGTCGTCAATGGCTTGTTGTGATTCTGGAGGAACTTATAAAATAAGATATTTTGCTGAGGTGAATGGAATGAAATTCATATCGTTATTAGTAGCTTTAACCTTATTGTTAAGTAGTAGTATTGCAAGTGCTGAACGCATTAAAGGAAAAGGAGCTTCAGAATTATACCGGTCAATAGGCTACGACTCACAAGGAAATACTACTGTTAAGTGTGATAATGGTCTTGTGGTTCAATTTACCAGTCTTTATGTTTGCAATGGGGATGCGGAGGGTTATGATTTAGAAAATACCGGCTCAAATGTTTATTGGTTTAAGTACGGTTTGCTAGGTCTTCAATATGCTCTTGGTGTTCAAGGAGTTTACTTGGATTTAACGAACACTACCAATAAACTTATGATCGTCAAATGGTCGGAATCCTCCCTTAATCTTGGCAGCTTTAGCGGCATTCCCTTTCTTTCGGGGATGAAATACAAAGATGCTGGCAAGCCTCATGCCACACCGGATACATTTATTCCACCCAATAAAACCGTGACTGTTATTCTTTATTCTTCAAACGTTTCATTCAGTAATGGAGAATGGTATCAAGGCTACGAATTTGTCCGGGTAGACAAATCATTAAAAGCAAACGTATATATGAAAGTACTTGATCAGAATGGGGTCTTTACTTACTGTGCAGCTGAAAGTCCAGCAATTATTGTTCCGCAGTCTAGTTTAGATGCTCTAAAAAACTAGGGCCAACTGATCAATCAACCCGCCGGAACCCGACATAAAAGACTGGGGGGTGGTAAAAGACTGTGTACCTGCCTTTTATAGGTTTCCTTTACCACTGGATAGAAGGTCAGGAGGCTTTTGCAGAAGGCGTATATTTCTTCATTCTCTATATTCCGCTTTCGCTTATTTGCATCCCTTTGTCACATTTCATGTTCAACAGAATACTCAGTGTCATACAACAAAAGAAAAGCTCCATCGGTACTGATGACAAGATATTATTCGATTTTTCAATATTCGTTGTTATCATCTTTGTCCTCGCAGCAAGTTGGTTATGGAAAGACCTTCCATATACTGAGTATAGTAAGTATTTTCCTCCAAGATATGGGTCGCCACAGGAAGCTCTAAGTCAAATAGTATATGCATTGAAAACTCATGATACTAAATTATTCTCAAAGAATGTCGATATTAATAAGATCATGAAGCAGACTGATGATAAGCTGCAAACAAATACTATATTGCAGGATATTCAGAATGGACAGTTCATTGTTGATAATGAAGCGGGTCATCGTCGCATAACATATAAAGAGTATGTCGTTTTCTTGGATGAGTATGATGTTCAAAGACAAAACTCAGAAATATTTAGTAATATGAAAGTCTATGTGATGCCGAGAAACAAGCCTTTTTATAGGAAAATCCAGCTAAAGAGAGTCGACGATCACTTTGAAGCGGCGGAATGCGCGGATTTAAGAACTGCAATACTAAATTATAAGCGTCATATAGCTGACCTCGCCCAGAAGTTTCCCGATTTTGAATCGATTGCTCCCAAGTCCAAAGATTATTTAGATTTTAGAGTGATTTCTTGGTTTGTAGAAGACAATAAGTTTAGATCAACAAAAGAGCTACGGGCTAAGGTTTTGCTAACCAACAAGACTAATCGAGATATCGAAGGTGTTAGGTTCTTGGGGCTAATCAGGGAAGCGAGGGATAACAATACGATATGGGACTTTTCGATGTATGGTCGGCTAGAACCGCCATTGTCTCCTGGTCAAAGCAGACAAATAGTATGTCTTGAAGGTAGCAGGGATTATGAGGAACTACCACCGAATTTGGGGGGAGAATTCGAGTATCGATTAGTGCCGTATGAATTTAGCTTTGTAGATAATAGTATTGAGGACTTACGGATTAAACGATAGATATGAGCTATGAAAGTTGGTAGTGTGGGTCCGAAGGACTAAGAGGCTGCCCGAGGGGGAAGCAAAGAGAAACCCGTTAACGTTTATTCTGCCAGATTTCTTTTATCATCGCTAATAGGACATAACGTGCTGCTAAATCGATATTGGCCTTCTTTTATGCTGTTCGATAGAAGTTGTACATACGATTCGGGAAGGTTCGCCTCCACCATGTAAATCCGGAATTTTATAGCTATGAAACCCGCTAATTTGAAGTGCCCCCTGTCAAGTAGACAGTAGAAAAAATAAAAATTTCTGACACCAATCAATTATTGCTGGTTGGTGTCATTTTTTATGCTACTGAACACAGGTATTT
>JAEYSJ010000020.1 GCA_023434855.1 Bacillota bacterium
GTTATGGATAGTCGGCAAATGGGAGGCTATTAGGGAAGGGTGGTTACCCTGCCTGATAACCGGAGCGGTCATTGGCTGCGTATCCTATTTTACCAACAAGCATGATAACTTGGTTGTGCTTACAGGGGTGTTGTCCGGTATTGCTGTTATTGCCGCCATGGTAATAATGCTGATGCTAAAAGGCAGCAAAGTAATTGACAAAAGTACTTTGAACGCTGATGAAATTGCCTATGAACAGCAGTATCCTTTATGGAAAGCATTAACTCCCTGGATTGCCCTTGTTGTTCTTATTTTAATTTTGAATCTGCCTAAAGATGTATTTAATTATCTTTACCGGGTAGTAAAGCTGCCTGTTACCGGTTTGACCGCTGACGGCAGCCCTCTTGACACAAGAGCATTATGGAATGCTTATACCTGGATATTTGTCAGTACAATTGTATCAATGGCGTTTATCCGTCCAACAGCCACTCAGTTAAAAAATACTGTTTCCATCTGGTTAAAGAGAGCACCAAGACCTGTTTTTTCAGCGGCAATTTTCTTTGCGATTGGTGAAATCATGAATATGTCCGGGTACAGTATGATAACGAGAAAATTCGAAACTGCCAGTATGGTAAAGGTACTGGCCGACTATTCGGCACTATATTTTCATGATGCATATGGAGCCATCGTCGCCTTTATTGGCTTGTTTGGCGGTTTTATTACAGGCAGTGAGGCTTCAACAATCGCTATGTTTGCCAAATATACCATGACTACTGCCAAAAATTTAGATATGAGTTTATTCGGAACCATTATCATTGCCGCCGGATTGGCTTTTGGCGGAGGTTTGGCCAGTGTTATATCGCCGGCTAAGCTGCAAAATGCGGCTGCCGCCATAGATAAACTTGGAGAAGAGAATCAGGTAATTCGCATTGCTTTTATCTTTTCTGTTATTTTAACGTTAGTTACTTCAGTATTTGTAGTGATACTGCTAAAAACATTTAGTTGAAATCTGTAATAAAGGATCTGATAACGTGATTTGGGACGAACATGCAGAATGTATGAAAAGAAGTGACATGGAAGGGGTGCAACTTGACCGACTGTGTCAGACAGTGAAAAGAGTATACGAAAATGTGCCTTTTTACCGGCAGGCACTTGATGAGAAGGGTATGAAACCGGAAAATATTCGCACACTAGCTGATATCAGTAATCTTCCCTTTACGACTAAAGACGATATCCGGGAGCACTACCCCTATGGGTTATTTAGTTCCCCGATAAAAAAAATTGTGCGATTGCATGCGTCTTCCGGTACAACAGGAAAACCCACTGTAGTAGGCTATACAAAAAATGATATCGATTTATGGTCGGAAATGGTGACCCGCCTTGTCGTTGCTGCCGGCGCCAGGGAGGATGATGTGGCGCAGGTGGCTTTTGGCTACGGGCTCTTTACTGGGGCATTCGGATTACACTATGGGTTGGAAAGACTAGGGGCTACCATTGTGCCTGCATCCACCGGGAATACGGAAAGACAGATAATGCTTATGCAGGATTTTGGCACCACTATTTTAGTCAGTACGCCATCTTACGCGTTATACCTGGCGGAAACAGCCCAAAGCGCAGGTATTGAACCCCGCAGTCTGAAAATCCGACTCGGGCTGTTCGGTGCGGAAGGCTGCTCGGATGAAATGCGTCAGGAAGTGGAACGTATCTGGGGCATTAGCGCGGTGGAGAATTATGGTATGAGCGAAATTATCGGTCCCGGCGTATCAGGTGAATGCCAGTGTAAGCAAGGGCTGCATATTAATGAGGACCATTTCTACCCGGAGATCGTTAATCCCGTAACCGGTGAAGTCCTGCCTTACGGTGAATTCGGCGAACTGGTTATAACCACAATCACCAAGGAAGGATTTCCCTTGCTGCGTTACCGTACCCGGGATATTACCAGTCTGAACCCGGAGCCATGTGCCTGTGGCCGAACGTTGGTCCGCATGACGAAAGTGCAAGGCCGTACTGATGATATGCTTAAAATTCGCGGTGTAAATGTCTTCCCATCCCAGATCGAGAGTGTATTGATTGGTATCGAAGAAGTTGGCAACCACTATAATATTATTATTCGCAAAAAGGGTTTCCTTGATGAGATTGATATTGTGGTAGAACTGGCGGATGAATCATTGCTGGAGGATTTCCGCCAATTGGAGAATCTGCAAAATAAAGTCCGCCATAAACTTAGGGTAGTATTGGGGATTGATGCCAATGTGCGGCTGGTTCAGCCGAAAACACTGGCCAGATCGGAAGGCAAGGCTAAGAGAATCATTGATCAGAGAAACCAACAAGAGTAAGCGGTGGTTACTATAATGAATGCAGGTAAAATCGTGCGAGGACGGTTTGCGCCTAGTCCGACAGGTGAAATGCATTTAGGAAATGCCTGGACAGCTTTGTTAGCGTGGCTCCAGGTCAGGGCGCAGCAGGGTACTATGGTTCTTAGAATTGAGGATTTAGACCCGGAACGCTCAAAGACAACATATATTGACAGGTTAATGGATGATTTACAGTGGTTGGGTCTGGACTGGGATGAGGGACCGGACGTAGGTGGTTCCTATGGTCCTTACCAGCAGGACCAACGACGTCATTTATACCAGGCGGCTATTGACCGCCTGGCAAGTAAGGGATTGTTGTATTCCTGCTACTGTACCAGAGCCGAACTGGCCGCATCGGCACCTCATGCCGGTGACAACGAACGACTTTATTCCGGAAAATGCCGTACCCATCCGGAAAATAGGGCAATGGCCGGGCGAAAGCCAGCAATCAGGCTGGTTTCTTCACCTGGCGTTATTGAGTTTAAAGATTTGCTGCAAGGTACCATGGCTCAGGATGTAAGTCGCACTGTGGGCGATTTTGTGGTGCAGCGTTCTGATGGGGTTCATGCCTACCAGCTGGCAGTGGTAGTAGATGATGCTGCTATGCATATCAGTCATGTGCTGCGCGGCGATGACCTGTTAAGTTCGACGCCTCGTCAGATCATGCTTTATCGGCTTTTAGACCTTAAACCCCCGGCATTTACCCATGTGCCTCTATTGGTTGCCGCAGATGGGCACAGGCTTTCTAAACGGCAGCAGGACATGTCTATCAGTTCACTCCGTTGTCAACATGCCGGAGCAGAAAAAATTATTGGCTATCTTTCCTGGAAAGCCGGACTGATCGACAAATTCCAGCCTGTTGCGGCCCATGAGCTGATAACAGGTTTTGATCTCTCCTGTATGCCTGCCGGCCCTGTAGTTATCGGAAATGATATTTCGCTATTGACAGCCAATGGTTTTTAGGTGATAATGTTCACATACCGACTGGAAGGTATGGGGTTTTGAATGTTTTAAGGAGAGGTTGACGATGACTAAGGAGAATATTACAATTGCCGCTTTACGCCTGTTTTTGCTGCGAGGTTACAAGTGTGTGTCCCTTGTTGATGTTGCCAATGAAATTGGCATTACCAAAGGCGGCATATACCATTACTTTTCCAGTAAGGAAGAGTTGCTGCATGTTGCTATACATCATTTATTCGACCGGATTGAAGCAAAGTACATTGAATTGTTTAGTAGTAACATAAGTCTTTGTGATACGCTGAACTTAATTATTGTTGAGCGGGAGTTAGAACTTTACGCCCGGCGTTTGCTTGGTGTTGAGCAAGGCGATTATCGGATTAACCATGCCAGTTTTGCCCTGGAGGTTATGCACAATTTTCCTGAACTTAAAGAACGGATAGATCGTAGTCATGAGCATTTTTGTAATGCTATTGAACAAAAGTTAAAAAAAGCGATAGCAGAAAAGAAAATTCGCCAGGATCTGGATGTTAGTGCGCTGGCTGTGCTTATCCTCTCAATAGTGAATGGCCAAAATTCATTAGGCAAGCATATTGTCACTCCAACTAAGCGGAAAGAGATGATGGAAATTTTTTGGAAATTAATTAGTGTCTAATGGAGGCAGGTATTTTCTTTGAATTTACATACCGACTGGTCGGTATGTAAATTACGGCTGTAAAACCAGGAAGTGAATATCCCGGGAAAATAAGGGAGGATATAGAATGAAAGGGCTTAAACTAAAGTATTGGGTTATTCCGGTGGTGCTTTTTATCGGCATGACAATCGTATTTCGCAGCGGGGCATTTTCCAGCGGGAAAACTCAGTTGCAAAATAGTGATGGAGCCATAAATGTAAAGGTTGCCGAAGTCCAGAACATAAATACAGTGCCGAAGTTAACTCTAAATGGTGCAATCGAAGGGCAAACAGCAGCTGCTGTCAGTGCCAAGATTGCCGGGCGGATTGAACAGGTCATGGTGCAGGAAGGACAGCACGTCAAAGCCGGTGACCCTTTAGTCCAATTAGAAAGTATTGAATTGGCAAATTCTGTGCGCACTGCCCAGGATGCTGTTACCAAGGCCAGGATTAATTATGATTTGGCAACAACTGACTATAATCGTTATCAGACATTATACAATCAGGGGGCATTATCGCAGCAGCAACTGGATACAGCCGTTGCCAAACTGCGGACGGCACAGGCGGAATTGTCAAGTGCCCTTGCCAATCAGAACAACGCGGAACAGCAGTACGGGTATGGCTTAATTACCGCACCTGTTGACGGTGTCGTTGCCAATAATACGGCAACTGTCGGACAGGTTGTTTCACCAGGCGCCACATTAATGATAGTTGAGGATATTAGTACGGTGTATGCAGTTGTTAATGTTGAACAAAAGGATTTAAGCCGGGTGAAACTCGGTCAGAAAGCAGCAGTAACAGTTGACACATATAGTGATAAGATTTTTGCTGGCGCAGTAGACATCATTAATCCTGAAGCCGGTACAGCCAACAGGATGTTCCGCACTAAGGTGAAAATTGATAATTCTGGCGGAGCCCTGAAAGCCGGTATGTTTGCAAAAGTGCAGCTGACAGCAGGTGACCCGGTGTCAGTCATAACAGTGCCACAGGCAGCGGTAGTTCAAAAACAGGGAATGTATTTCGTTTTCACTGTGGAAAACAATAAAGCGGTGCGTCATCAAGTTGAAATCGGAGAGGTCAGCGGTGATTCGCTTCAAATTAAAGCAGGCCTGGACTTAAATAATAAAGTAGCTGTAAGTAGTGTAAGCCAGCTAAAAGACGGTGAAACCGTTAAGGTCACTGAGTAGGAGAGAGAGTCATGAAAATTACTGAAATCAGTATAAAACGGCCCGTGTTCGCTACGGTGACTATTTTGGCTCTGGTAGTACTGGGGTTGTATAGCTACATGTCGCTAAATGTAGATGAATACCCTAATGTTGAAATTCCTGTTGTTGCCGTTACGGTAAATTACCCGGGAGCATCACCGGAACAGGTTGAATCGAAAATAACCCAAAAGGTCGAGGAAACTGTCAGCGTAGTGCCGGGGGTAGATCATATTACGTCTACGGTAAGAGAAGGAACATCGACAACTGTAATACAATTTACGATGGAAACGTCGGCGGCCACTGCTGCCCAGGATGTCCGTGATAAAGTGGGCAGGCTACAGGGAAGTTTGCCACAAGAGGCAGATGCGCCGATTGTAACCAGGTTCGATCCATCTGATACCCCAATTGCGTCGATTGCCCTTACCGGGCCCATCAGTCAGCAAGAACTAACGGTTATTGCCAATGATTCGGTAACAAAAAGACTTGAGGCAATAAACGGGGTTGCCTCCGTGAATGTGCAGGGTGGCTTAGACAGGGAAATTCAAATCAATATGGACGCTGATAAAATTGCCGCCTATGGTTTGACAATTCCGGAGATTTTAAACAACTTGCGCAGTGAAAATATGGAAACTCCCGGCGGTAAAGTTACTGATGGAAAACATGAAACAAGTCTACGTGCAGTGGGCAATATTACGTCACCTGAACAATTTTTAAACCTGCCTGTAGGACGCAGAGACGGTGTACAACTTTATGTGGATAATATTGCCACCGTCAAAGATACGACGAAGGATGTAACAACAATAACTAAGCTCCATGATAAACCAGCCATCGGGCTGGATATCATGAAACAATCCGGCAGCAACACAGTAGAAGTTGTTGATAACGTCAAAAAAGAGATAGAAAGTATCAAAAAGGATTTGCCTGCCGGTGTTGAACTGACAGTAGTACGGGATAATTCCCAAAATATCAAGAATTCAATTCATGATGTGCTGTTTAATCTTGTGTTAGGCGCGGTATTAGCAGTTGCCATTGTGTTTTTGTTCCTGGGGAACTGGCGGAGTACAATTATTGCGGCTATCGCAATTCCCACTTCAATTATCACGTCATTCTTAGCAATGAAAGCTTTAAACTTTACCTTAAATACAATGTCCCTGTTGGCCCTGTCATTGGCGGTTGGTTTGCTGATTGACGATGCCATCGTGGTAATTGAGAATATTGTGCGTCATTTGGAAATGGGAAAAAATAAAAATGCGGCTGCCACCGAAGGAACGGCTGAGATTGGTCTCGCCGTTACGGCAACGACCTTTACCTTGGTTGCCGTTTTTCTGCCTGTCGGTATGATGAGCGGCATTGTAGGTCAATTTTTCAAACAGTTCGGTGTAACGGTAGCAGTCAGTGTTCTGGTATCGTTGTTTGTTGCTTTCACCCTGACGCCAATGTTATCTGCTAAATATTTAAAAGACGACCGTAAAAAGTCTGAGAGCGTATATGGTAAAGCCTGGGCCAAATGGAATCAGCAATTCGACTATTGGACCAGCCGCTATGCCGAATTTCTCAAATACGCATTAGGACACCGCGGCAAAGTGATGCTGGCGGCAGCGGCATTATTTGTCGGCAGTTTGGCACTCCTACCCTTTGTCGGTTCGACGTTCATTCCTGATGCTGACAATAGTGAAATTACAATCGCGGCAGATGTTGACCCTGGTATGAGCCCGCAGGCTGTGGGGGAAATCGCGGACAATATTTCCCAGATTATTCACAGTATACCGCAAGTCACCATGACCTATAGTGTGGCTGATGTAAATGGCATTACTATACTGACAGAACTACAGCCGAAAAATGCAAGGAAAGTTAGTGATAATCAAATTATTGCCGAACTGCGGCAAAAATTAAACGACATCACCGGTGTGCAAATAAGTATCACCAAGAAATCAGGAATGTCCGCCAGTAAGCCGGTATCACTTGTCATTCAGGGTCAGTCACTCGATAAATTGGCGGATATTGGTGAACAAGTTGAACAAATAATGCTGAAAATACCGGGAGCGGTTGACGTTTCTTCCAGTTACGAAGCCGGCAAGCCTGACGCGCAAATCGTTGTAAACCGGGATAAAGCGTCTGATCTGGGTGTTTCGACAGCCGGTATTGCTGATACACTGCAGACAATGTTCAACGGAACAATTGTAACCCAATATAAAGATGCCGATGATTCCTATGATGTAAGGCTTGTTTTAAAACCAGGCGATCGTAATAGTCTGGCTGATGTAAATAATATCTATTTAGCCGGGACGAGCCGGGACAAAAACGGGCAATCTGTTATGATTCCCCTTTCCCAGGTAACCAGGACAATCTATGCAACAAGTCCCATGCAGATTAAACGCTATGACCGTCAGGAACAGGTTACGATTTCGGCGAATTTACGGGATACAACCCTTGGCGATTTTAATAATGTGCTGAATAAACAACTAGCGGGAATTAAGCTGCCTGACGGTTACAAGTTTGTCGCCACCGGCCAATCCCAGCAAATGAGTGATGTATTTACAGGTATTGTTCTGGCTTTGACCATGGCTGTATTGTTTATTTTCTTTGTGCTTGCCGCCCAATTTGAAAGCTATATTGATCCTTTCGCCATTATGCTGGCTCTGCCACTGGCGATTATTGGCGCCATTCTTGGCCTGCTGGTGATGCACAGTACAATCAACATGATGTCCCTGATTGGGATTATTATGTTGATGGGTCTGGTAACAAAAAATGCGATTTTGCTGATTGACTTTGCGAAACAGCGTAGAGAGCAGGGGATAGAACGTAATCAGGCGTTGGTTGAAGCGGCATTGGTCCGGATGCGTCCAATCATGATGACAACAACTGCGATGATTTTTGGGATGATCCCGCTGGCATTAGGAATCGGGCCTGGAGCCGAAACCCGGGCGCCAATGGCTCATGCGATCATTGGCGGGTTAATCACTTCAACAATATTAACTTTGGTGGTCGTTCCTGTTGTCTATACCCTAATTGACGATATGAAGGACATGAAATTGGATATTAAACTTGTGTTCACATTGTTTGACGACATCAGAAAACAAAAACGTGATGTGGAAAACGAATTTCACAAATCGTAAAAAGGCTTGAGTGCTGATAAAGCCAGCACTCAAGCCTTCTTTTTACCTTTTTGCTGTTCCAATATTTTTTCTGTAATGGTCTTAATCTAAAATATATTGACAAATACAATGGATACTGTAATAATGTATACATAGTTACACAATTGCTTAAGAAATGTTATATTGAAGTTCGTCATGCGAAGTATAATTATATTAAATATTTAATATAATTATATTAACTTTATGCTGAATTTGTGTCAGGAAAAAGCGTTGCCCGCGTTATAGGGAAGTCGGTTAGCAGTCGGCGCATGAGATTTTAGCAGGGTGGTATCATCGCAATCATCGCCCCTATTGACCAGGCATCAATAGGGGCGATTTTTATATTTTATATCTGGTGCGGCGGTGTAAATTAATTTTTTATGAGTCGTCCCCCAAAAATTATCGTATAGGGAGGGTGTACCATGAAAGTAAAGGCAGGCAGAGAATACCAGGTTGATACCGGTGAACCCTGGGAGCAAACCGGAGGTGTCGATCCCGATATTGATGAAAATTTGATGCGTCTGGCAGGTCTACCCGGGGGTTATGCGAAATAAGATATGTTGTGGATTAATGCGACAAGGAACGGGCTCACCCGTCATGTCGCATTACTTTTGATAATGGAAACATCACTTGAATGATAAGGAGATGCTAACATGACTGGCAGAGGATGGGCGTATTGTATTCTATTTTTTTTGTTAGGTTTTATAGCCACTATCAACTGGAATTGTGTTAGTGCTGCCGACAGGGAAAAGCAGGAGTATGCAAACATCCAAATCTTAAAAACACAGTATCTTATCGGAGAAGATAAGGTCAATATTCCTGAGATTACCGGAATGCAGGATAATAAGCTTCAGTCGCTGATAAATCTTAACTTGAAAGAAAAAATATTGTCGTTCAAAATTCCGGAGTCTAATAGTTCTTTATATGGCGACTTTGACATCGTGTATTATAACCGGTATTTGCTGGGGATTAATTTTAAGGGGTATAGTTATACAAAAGGCTCCGCACATCCTAATAAAATTGATATAGTAATCTATTCAGATTTAGGCACTGGCAGAATATATAACATTGATGATTTATTTAAAGCCGGAGTTGATTTTGAAAGCAGGATCAAAGAATTATGCAGGGAAAATGACGATGCCTATCGGCTGTCAATTGATGGTTATTACAATAATTGGACTTACCGGATGTTTGCATATTCGTGGAGCGGAAAGGACAAATCTTTTGTCCTGTTTGCGGATTCTATGAGGGTCTATTCTATTCCCTCATTTGCAGTGGGAGCGATAAGCGGCTACCAAATACCCTATTCTGACATTATGGACATAATAGACCAGGACAGCCCGCTATGGAAGGCGCTGCAAAATAAAGGGCCGGTAGTAATCAAGTAAGTTCACATTTTTCCTTCAATATCTTAAAATTGGGTGAAGATCATTATGTACATCTATTTTGACATTGTTGAGCAGTTTGCCTGCAGTATGTGTGGAACTTGCTGCCGAAATGACTGGCAGGTAACGGTGGATGAGGAGAGTTACCGGCGGAATGCCGAATTGTTTGAAAAGACCGGGAGAAATGAAGAGTTTCGTAAAGCATTTATACCTATTAAAGAAAAAAGGAGTCCTGGGGAATATGCCTATATAGCAAAACAGGCTGGTTATGGCTGCTGGTTCCTGGACAAGGAGAATCTTTGCCGCCTTCATAAAGAGGCAGGCCATGACCATCTTGATAATGTTTGCAAATTATTTCCCCGTTATCCGATGAATACTGCGCGCGGTATCGAATTGACGCTAAGTTTCAGTTGCCCTGCGGTTATAAAGATAATAAGCAGGACGGAACCACTGCTGCTTGTTCGGTCTGAGCAGCAGCCTATTGATCTTACAACAGGCAACTATGTTGCTGAGATTTTTCCTCAACAACAAACTACCTATAGTCTATTACGTTACTATTTTGAACTTGAGCATCATTTTATTGACATATTGCAGCACAGGAACATGTCAGTGGGGGAGCGGCTGAATTTCATCGAAAATACAATTAAGAGCATGAGTTGTATCAAGCCGGGGGAATCTTTCGGCAGGGAGTTAAATCACATATTTAACAGTAATTATGAGTATTTGGACAGCAGTCCTGAACTGATACAACCAGACTATTGTACTCCGGAAATTCTGGCTGAACATTATTTTGTAAATATGATTTTTAAAAAAACTTGCTATATATATGGTCCTATGCAAACCATTAGTCTTCTGCGCGGCATCTGGCAGAAAATCGATAAGGCGTGTAAAGATGCCGCCGGCTTGCATCAGGCGCTAGCAAACACCGCTGCAGTTATCATGAATATGGAATTTCAATATTGTCATAATCGCAAGGCCTTATTATCCGAGCATAATATAAAAAATTAAAACGAGGGAATCAGCAGATTCCCTCGTTTTTTCTTGAATATAAGAAAGCATAGGTCTTAATAACCCTTCGTGTCCTCTATGTCCTCCGTGGTTAGCCGTATCCCAAGGCCGCGTTAGCGGTTTAAATGCAAATGTTTATTATTCGCGATTATTGAAAAGATTTTTATTATGTTCTTTGGTTATTTCGCCGGTGGTTTCAAGCAGTCCGGCGGATTTCAATTCTTCAGTCACCTGAAATAGAGACTGTCGTTTGCTGTCAGGCAGATTGTTTATAAATCTGTTAATTTGTGAAGGCGATGCTTTAGTATTAAATCCGACGGCTCCATATTTAATATGTTTATTAGGCATTTATTTGTCCTCCCAATAAAGTATGACTAGGAGATTGTTGCAAAACCCTTGAATCATCCAAAATGTCCACAATATATAGGGTTTATCGTTAGATAAATGTAGATATATTGTGGACGGTCTAGCAGTAAAATGACTTTTGCAACAAACTCCTAGCAGTGTTAAATTATATTCCCGGGTGATAGCTGAATGAGGTGTCAGAAAGTTTACGAGTACCTAGTTCGGCTTCCAGGTCAACAGGCAATTGCCCCCAGCGGGCACCTTCCTCATTAAGCAGCATTTGCAAAAGCGGGAGCAGATCGTCCGGTTGTTTTAAATCTTCCTGGTACTGCAATAAAACCGACAGAAATTCATTGACGCCATCCATACTAAAGGAGGGAACCTTCATTGAAACAATGCTCCAGTAGCCGTCATAATCCTCAACTAAAAATGATATGTCAGGATAAACACGGTGTACTGGATCCGGCAATATTAATTTGCCATATTTCTCCTCGAATGCCGGTACACTGCGCAAATATATATCAATGGTTAGATTTTCACCGGCACGGTTAACTTTATAATATCCGTTTAAACCAACATGTTCGTGAAGTCCCGGATAATTTGCCATATTCTTCATTACCCCCTATGAAAGTATCAAAGTTATTATTTGCGGAATCTTGGGTTCTCATCCTTTATTCAGACAAGAATAACGTCACGTTAACGAATTGACCTGAATATACTGTTAATGACGGTTTACATTGTTGAATAATTGTGCGAGGTGCCTACCATGAACATAAAAGATGTGAAGTATAAAGATGAATTACCTGTTAAAACAATTGATAAGATAAGAGGTATATTAAGGGGGCTAGGCTTATTAGCAATTGAAACTTCCTGGAAAAATACGGTTGAGGGATTTTATTCCGTTAGTTTGTTAATTCAAAATACTAATCTGACAACTAACGGCAAGGGGACTTCTTATGAGTATGCATTGGCCAGTGCCTACGGGGAAATGATGGAGCGGCTGCAAAATCAGGCTGTTTTTAGACTGGGCTTTGATTTAAAGGATGAAGCAATAAAATATTTGAATTTTTATTATGCTCCGGATGAAATTCATATGTCAATTGAAGAAATTCTGAATAGTAAAGAAGATTGGTTAAAGAGTAAAATGTCGTGCGTAACTTCTATGGCAGATAAACAGGAGTTATTGAAAATATGGCAGTTAGTATCCTATGAAGATATTCCTGCTGATTTTATTGCGCTGCCTTATATAAATTTGCGTAATAATTCTAGATCACACATTCCAGTTAAGATGATCTCCAAAATGTATATGTCTAATGGAATGTGCGCCGGTAACACGGTTGAAGAAGCGTTAGTACAAGGTATTTCAGAAATTTTAGAAAGACATGTAAATAAGCGGGTCATCAGGGACAAAGTTATACCCCCGATCATTCCTCGTGATTATACGGCAAATTTCCCCAAGATAGACGCAATGTTAACAGGACTTGAATCAAGCGGCAATTTTACTGTGATCATTAAAGATTGTTCGCTTGAACAAGGTTTTCCGGTAGTTGGTGTCATTTGCGTCAATAAAAATGATCAAAGCTATTTTGTGAAGTTTGGTGCCCACCCGGTATTCGAAATCGCGGTAGAAAGAACGCTTACAGAGCTTTTACAGGGACAGGATATCCATAGGATGATGGGTGTTAGAGAGTTTTCGTATAATAATGATATGTATGACAATCAGGAAAATGTGATGGGTATACTTGTAAATGGGTCAGGAATATACCCAACTTCATTTTTCAGGGGGGAATATAACTACCGTTTTCACGGTTTTTTTAATAAGCCAAACGCAAATAATAAGGAGCTCCTGGCATATCTTATCAATTTATTAACAGCGAAAAATTTCGATATTTTCGTAAGGGATGTTTCTTATCTTGGTTTTCCCAGCTATCATATTATCGTTCCCGGATTAAGCGAAATTGAAGAAATTGACGATATAAAATCCATAAAGAATTATGCTGAATACAATAAGATCAAAAAGCTAATTCGGAATATGGCCGGACCCGTTGATAGTAAAGCGGAAGAAACAAAAAGGTTCTTGGAAAGCATTCAATTTAATAAATTATCGGTTCCTGATTTATTGCAATTGCCTGTTAATGATTCAGCCTTGCCATGGTACTACGGAGACATCAGACTATTACTTATGATGTTATATTATGAAAAACAAGATATGGAAAGTGCCTACAGGGAATTTAGTAAATTCTTAAAGGAGAATATCATTAATAACAAAAGCGTTCAGGTATATTATAAATGCGTCAGGGATTATCTTGGTACACAGGTTGATAATTTAAATGAAGAAGAGGCAATTAATTTATTACAGACCTTTTATCCTCATGAAATTGTCCAGGGAGTTATCCGTGAATTCGGAATATCCGGGAGGCATATTGTAGATTTTATGCCGCTAAAGTGCTGGCATTGCGAAAAATGTCAGTTGAATGAAAGTTGTTTATATCTCTCTAACGAGAAAGTGTATAAGAAACTGAAAAAACAATATGCGATGAATTTGCCGGATCTAACCAATTTAGAGGGTTTACTAAACTCTTTAAGCAGGTAACTATTAATTCCGCTTGCCGGAGAAGTCATTAACTTTGTAAAAAATAACAGCTGACTTTTAAGCAGTCAGCTGTTATTTTTTACTATAACATTATAATAATAAACCCTAGTGTTAAAAGGCAGTTAATCCATCGAATAGCCTTTCATAAAATGGCAGCTTTTCATGGAGTGACAGCTATCCATCGGCTGGCAGCTTTTCATCGAATGGCAGCTCTTCATGGAGTGGCAGCTATCCATCGAGAGACAGCTATCCATCGATTGGCAGCTACCCATGGAGTGACAGCTCTTCATCGAGTGGCAGCTATCCATGGAGTGACAGCTTTTCATGCAATGGCAGCTATCCATGGAGTGACAGCTTTTCATCGAGTGGCAGCTATCCATAGAGCAACAGGTCATACATTTCCAGCACTTCATGCATTTATGGCATGTTTCGCGATGACAACAATGCATGCATTTGCATGATACGCATCTAATCGGCGAATAACAAAGCGGCATTTCCATGGGGTCACTATAAAATAAATCATCTGAAAAATCACATTTACAATCCATAACAGCACCTCCAACAAATTTTTAGAACACTTTATACATAATATGTTAACTAGTTGGAAGGTGTTACATAATTTTATCACTTATAATAAAAAAATGCCTATTATTCAGTTTACCGGCAGTTAGAACATAAAAACAGGGAAAAGTAAGGGCTGCCCGTAATTTGGGCAGCCCTTACTTTAAGTCCTAGGCAATATGTATACAGTTACTTCCCGTTTTCCCCAGTTAAATGCTTCATCTACCGAATCCATAGCCAAATCAATATGATTTCCAATAATTGCTCCGCCGATGTCATCCGCGACTGCTTCACCATAGCCTGGTACGTATAGTCTTGTTCCCAGCGGAATAACATCAGGATCTACTGCAACCATGCCGCGTTGCAGAACATGACCACGGTACGTGATTCCGGTACAGCCTTCATCTTCCGCAGTGTAAGCTGTGACAAGGCAGGGCAGTGTATAGAGATAACGCGGGGTTCCGCTGCTATTTCGCGGCGGCAATGGCATCTTCGGGGTATAAGACGGACTTTTTTGGGGTCGAACGCCTTTAAATTCTCTTAAAGCTTTCATTGTTCTGGTACCAACAATGCCGTCAGCCGGTAAACCGCAATCTTGTTGGAAAGCTTTGACAGCCTGGAGTGTATGATTGCCAAATACTCCATCAGCCTTACCACCTAAATATTCTGCTTTGATGAGAATTTGCTGGACAACAACTACTTGGTTATCGCGCATACCATATTTAACTACTGAATTGTTATTGGCGTTGTTTGTATTATTAGGTTTGGGTTTATTGTAAGCTGTGTCGTCTGAGTGGTGACCTCCATTAAAAATATCATGAATAATGTTAAATAAGAAAAAACCGGCGTGAGCTGGAACAGGCTGGAGGGCAATGGAAAAGGCAATAAATACTGCAATGGCATATTTTGCTTGGGACATTGCCAAAGATCCCCTTTCGATAAAAATATTTACATATTTTTATCGTGGGAAATTAGCTTTAAATTAATAAGACTAATGACCTATTTTTAAATATGATTATTTTTTAGGCTGGTAAACTTAATAACGAATAACTAATACCTTCAATCTATGTTGGTAATAATAATTGAGAAACTGAAAATGGAGGGATACTAATGAGAAACTCGAAAATAGACAGGAAATATCAGGCTAATGGTCTTTCAGTCAGCCCTTATGTGCTTTCAAAAGGAGAAACTGCCCATGTATTCTATAATGGATTACTGGCGAACAGTGGCGCTAATAAGATCTATGCACGTATCGGCTTCGGTCGTGAGTGGCAAAATGCTATAGAGTATAAAATGGAAAGAACAGCAGATGGGTTTATCGTTGATGTACCAATCTCGGTGGGAGATACTTTGAATTTGTGTTTTAAAGACAGTGCTGACAACTGGGATAATAACTCAGGACAGAATTACTCGTATAATGTACAGATTGAATAATAAAACCGGAGTCCTGTCCCAAAACAAAAGTTCAAAATCATAAGCCATATGATAAATACTTTGATATAAAAAAACGCAAGCTTGCAAAAGCTTGCGTTTTAATCTTGTAATACAAAAAAGTATAAAATAATCAAGAACTATTATCGTAGTGCGGTAATATATTAAATGGGAGGTTCAAATATAAACGCAATTTCAAAGATAAGGTGATGATGAAAGTGAATCTTGAGGATAAGGTAAAAAAAATTGCCGAAGAAATAATAGGAACTAAAGAATTTGCCGCATTTCAGCAGGCAAATAAAATTCTTGAAAGAAATTCCCGGCTTAAGAGTCAGGTAGAAGAATTTTTTCGCAGCAACGCCGAACTGCAGGAGTGCAAACAACTCGGCAAAAAATCAAGCATAAAACCGGAAGAAATAAAAGATAAATACGCAAGACTGATGCAAACCCAGGAAATCGCTAACTATTTTAAACAAAGCCAGAAGTTTCATGAGTTGATGATGGAGGTTCATGGGTTGATTGATGAAACGATAAATCGTTACTTAGAAAATACAAAATGAAATGTTATATTTGGTGCTCTACAGAAGTACTAGTCTGTAGAGCTCTTTTTTATGAGATAATTAACAAAAAACATTGTCAAATAAAAAAACAGCCTCTTAAAGGCTGATGTCTGTTTTGTTGGTGCCGAAGGCCGGACTCGAACCGGCACGTGGGGCTACCACGCTTGATTTTGAGTCAAGTGCGTCTGCCAATTCCGCCACTTCGGCATATTGCTTTCGAACAATAAATATAATACACTATCTGACTAACTATTGTCAAGTCTAAGTGCTAAATCAATCAGGGGTAAGGAGAGGATGCCATGAAACGGACAGATCATGTGGAAAGTCATTTTACGTCCTCGGAAACTGTTAAGGATATTATTATTGGAATGTCGGACGGACTAACAGTTCCATTTGCTCTTGCCGCCGGATTATCCGGGGCAATAGCATCAACAGGCATTGTCGTTACGGCTGGCCTGGCCGAAATAGCTGCAGGCTCAATTTCTATGGGACTAGGCGGGTTTTTAGCGGCGCGGGGCGAAGCAGAGCATTACGCAAGTGAACTGTTAAGGGAACAGCAGGAAACCCGGGACCGGTTAGCTGATGAAGAAAAGGAAATCGTTGATATTTTCAGTTCATATGGTATTACGGAAAAGGAATGCAGCTCAGTTGTTGAGGCGTTAAAAAGAAATCCTGAACAGATGGTTGATTTTATGATGAAATTTGAACTGGGATTAGAAGAACCTGACCCGCAGAGGGCTGTAAATAGTGCGGCTACGATAGCGGGTTCCTATGCCGCGGCCGGTATTATCCCGTTGCTTCCTTATATCATAGCTACAAATATGCGTTTAGCGCTTACTCTGTCAATCTTAATTACGATATGCGCTTTATTTATTTTTGGCTATTTAAAAGGACGCTTTTTGGGAACAAAACCCTGGCGTAGTGCATTTCAGACAACCTTAATAGGAGGAGCAGCAGCCAGTGCGGCATATTTTCTTGCAAGATTATTTTCTTAGGTCCGGTTTCTTACATATGTTTGTTTTTCTTCCAGCCCCATATTTACCACAGACAGGGGTAAAATAGTATTGTATAGCGAATTACTTGTGTATATTTAGGATACCTTTGCAAGGGAAGGAAAAGATAGCAAATATGTGGAATAAAATTATATAGCAATCTTGTTTATGGTTGGTGAGGTACCACATGCCCAAAGAAAAACAAGACTTCCGGCCAAACCCGGATGAAATATTAGAAAAAATCAATAAAGATACTAAAGGAAAGCTGACTGTCTTTTTAGGCGCGGCTGCCGGTGTGGGCAAAACTTACACTATGCTGGAAGCAGCTCATAACCGGATAAAAGAAGGTATAGATGTGACCATTGGCTGGATTGAAACCCACGGGCGCATCGAAACTGAAAATCTGGTGGCCGGTTTACCCCGGATTGCTCCCAAATTGATCCAATACCATGGTAAAGAACTAACAGAGATGGATATTGATGCCATTTTGGCAAAAAAACCGGAGATAGTCCTGGTAGATGAACTTGCTCATACCAATATACCCGGCTCCCGCCACATCCGGCGTTTTCAGGATGTGGAGGAACTATTACAGGCCGGAATTGATGTATACACGACACTCAATATTCAACATATTGAAAGCCTCAATGATGTGGTGGCTCAAATAACAGGTGTGATCATCCGGGAAACAGTACCTGACCATATCGTTGAACAGGCTGATACGATCAGACTTATTGACATACCCTCCGAGGAACTTATCAAGCGTCTTAAAGAAGGTAAAGTGTATATTCCCGGACAAGCCGAGCAAGCATTGAAAAAATTCTTCCGGCCCGGCAACATTAACGCTCTGCGGGAACTGTCCCTGCGTTTTACCGCCAGCCGGGTAGAACAGGACTTGGAAGAGTATATGCGGTCACACCAGATCGCAGGCCCTTGGCCTGCTGCAGAGCGTGTCATGGTGTGTGTCAGCGCCAGCCCGTTCTCTGCCCGGCTTATCCGTGCAGCCAGACGGCTGGCGGGGGGCTTGCACGCTGAACTTTTGGCGGTTCATGTTGAGACGCCAGCCCGGCGTTTCCCCATGGGGGACAAAGAACGGGACCGTGTCGTGCGTAACCTGCAATTAGCCGAAGAATTAGGTGGAAAGACATTAACTCTGCTGGGAAAAAATTTAGTACAGGAAATACTGGATGCAGCAAGGACCCATAACGTGACAGCCATTGTTATCGGCAAACCGCAGCATAATCGTCTGTGGGAATTTATCCATGGTTCATTGGTGGATACTTTAATTCGCAAAAGCGGCAATATCAACGTATACGTTATTCAGGAAACTGCTGAAGAGGAACACCAGCCAGGGGTAAAAACCGCCTTGCCTGCGCCGCCGCCGGTACCTTGGCTTCATTTTGGCGGTGGTTTGCTTATGGCTGCAATAATTACTACCCTTAGCTGGATATTTAAACCGCAACTGGAACTTGTGAACATTGCTCTTTTATATTTGCTCCCTGTATTGCTAACCGCTGTATGGTGGGGCCGGTGGCCTTCTTATGTTACGGCTCTGGCTAGTGTTTTAGCTTACGACTTTTTATTTGTACCGCCAATTATGACTTTTTCAGTATATGATATCCGTTATATCTGGAGCTTTGCGATCTTTCTTATTGTATCCTTTCTTATTGGCGGAAGAACGGAACTGTTACGGTTAGAGGCAAAAGCAGCCCGGCAGCGCGAGAAAAGTATTCGTGCCCTCTATGAATTCAGCAGGGAGATTGCCGCCGTAGTTGATCTGGAACAGATTGCCCAGGCTTTAGCCAGCCATACAGGCGAAACCATTGACCGGTATACGATGGTGCTGCTGCCGGACATTAATGACAAGTTGGCTGTGCAGGGTGCTTATCAACGTGAGAATTCATCAGATTTGGAGAAGAAGCTATCTTTGCCGGAACCTGAATACGCCGTGGCCGACTGGGCTTTTCGACACGGACAGGTGGCAGGCCGATCTACAGAAACATTACCGGGAGTAAAATATTTATATGTGCCTCTGATTACCGGAGACAGGGTGAGCGGTCTTTTTGCCGTCGAAATTGCCGACAAAAAGGTAACACCTGAAGAACGGCGGCTGATAGATGCCTGGGCACGCCTGGCCGCTATAGCCGTAGAGCGGGTTAAGCTTTTCCAACAGGCTCGGCAGGCTGCCTTGCTGGTGGAGTCGGACCGGCTGCGTACAGCGCTGTTCAACTCAATTTCCCATGAATTGCGAACACCATTATCTGCAATAACCGGCGCAGTATCCACTTTACTGGATACCGCCGTTGATTATAGTAAAGAAACTCGCAATGAGCTTCTGGATACTATTCAGGAAGGGGCAACCCGGATGGAGCGGGTGGTATCGAACTTGCTGGACACTGCCCGTTTAGAAAGCGGTATGCTCAGACTTAAAACCGATTGGTGCGATGTAGTAGATATTGTTGGTGCAGCTCTGCGCCGGATTGGGGATGTAACTAAAAAATATGTTATTAAAACCGAAATGCCGGCTGATTTGACTTTTATCCGTGCCGACTGTGTGTTATTGGAACAAGTGCTTGTCAACTTAATTGATAATGCCGTAAAATACTCGCCCATTGGCAGTGCCATCACCATTGCGGCCGCCAGTGAGGATGAAATGGTGAGAATATCAGTGCTTGATAATGGTCCGGGTATTTCGGAAGACGATTTGGACAGCATATTTGAAAAATTTTACCGTTCCCGGCGATCCGGGCAGGTGTCAGGAACAGGTTTGGGATTATCTATCTGTAAAACAATTGTTGAAGCACATGGCGGACACATCTGGGCGCAAAACCGTCCTGGCGGAGGCGCTGACGTGACTTTCGTTATTCCTGCCCGGAGTGACGATGTGGTTATGCCTCATAAGGCAGGTGAATAATATGACAGACAAAGGACTGAGAGTATTAATAATTGATGATGAAGCTCAGATCCGAAAACTCTTAAAGGTATCGTTAACCGCAAATGGTTATTATCTGGAAGAAGCAGCGACAGGGCAGGAAGGTATCAATCGAGCGGCTATCTTTAAGCCTGACCTGATAATAGTGGATCTTGGTCTGCCGGACATGGACGGAAAGACTGTTGTACGGGAAATCCGCGAGTGGTCAAAATCGCCGATTATCATCCTGACAGCACATGACTTGGAACAGGAAAAAATTGATGCTTTGGATGCAGGGGCCGATGATTATGTGACTAAGCCTTTTAGTATGGGTGAGCTTATGGCCCGGATGCGGGTTTGTCTTCGCCGCATTGTTGATGCTGAGAGTGAACCGGTGCTGACTTGTGGCGGTTTAACTGTGGATTTGGTACAACGTCGTGTAACCTTGGAGGATAGAGAAATCAAGCTTACACCTACGGAGTACGAAATAATTAAAATAATGGCCCTACACGCAGGTAGGGTATTGACCCACAAGCAATTATTGAAAGCTGTTTGGGGAATTTCATATAATGAGGATAGTCATTATATCCGGGTATATATCGGACAATTACGGCGGAAGATTGAGAAAGATCCTGCTCAGCCGCATTATATAATAACAGAGTCAGGCGTAGGCTACCGGCTAATGTGCCGGTAGCTTCGGAAAAATAAAAAAACCTTATGATATAAAATCATAAGGTCAGGTATTTGTATGGTGCCGAAGGCCGGACTCGAACCGGCACGTAGGGCTACTACGCTTGATTTTGAGTCAAGTGCGTCTGCCAATTCCGCCACTTCGGCATATTTTGTTCCTAAAGGGTACTTTCATATAATAGCATTATGTATGTTTGCCGTCAAGCTTTATTAGTCAATCGCTTTAAGGGAATTATTGTGCAGTAAAAATTGTAAAATATGATTACAGGGGTGATTGAATGGATACCAAAGAAGGCAGCAATTTTGACAAGCAAGTGCTGAAAAACAAACTAAGCAAACTGCAGTACGAAGTTACTCAGGAAAATGCAACAGAACGGCCTTTTCAGAACGAATTCTGGGACAATAACCGTGAGGGTATCTACGTGGATATAGTGTCCGGAGAACCCCTGTTCAGTTCGCTGGATAAATTTGATTCAGGATGCGGCTGGCCAAGCTTTACCAGGCCGCTTAAGCCGGAAAATATCCGGGAAAATATGGATAAAAGCCATGCGATGATTCGTACGGAAGTGCGGAGTGCAGGTGCTGATTCGCATTTAGGTCACGTTTTTAATGATGGTCCCGCGCCGACAGGGATACGTTATTGTATTAATTCTGCCGCCCTGCGGTTTATTCTCAAAGAGGCGCTGGCTAAAGAAGGATATGGTGAATTTTTAAGCTTATTTGAAAATAGGGTAAAGCCCCGCTGATGCGGGCTTTACCCTATTTTTTGCCGGTATGTACCAAATTGTCTATTCGTACCCGGTTTCGTTACACCGAGAGGTACTCTAAACAGATCCGACAGGGCAGATGTAATTGAATTTCGGAAGTTTTTGGCTTTGGTATGTTTATTGCATAACAACTTATTATGTGTTCTTTAGAAAACATTAAAGCAATAAGTACTACCAGCTATACATTATTTATTTAAGGAGAGATGTTACATGTTAAAAAAGCAAATGCACTGCCATTTCTCTGATAGGAGACTAAAAAATTTGCCTGGCAATGATAATAACTATAATTTCCCTATAGCAAAAGTACCGCGTTTAGCAATGATGGCTATCAAACCTAATGGCGCCGCAGCTGAGTATTTTGAAAATACTACCCAGCTCCAAAACAATTCGTCCCAATGGGTGTCCATATATTTTTTCGGTTTAAATTAAAGTGTCCGCGTAATTAGACATTGTGCCAGATGCGGCATAATGTTTTTTTATAATATAAGAATGTATAAGTTCTCGGGTAGTAGGAAGTTCTGGGGGAGTGTTTTTGAACTACAGAGGACACAGAGGACACAGAGTGGAACGGCGCGATACCCATCGCGCAGGAATAAAAAACTTCTCTGCGTCCTCTGTGTCCTCTGTGGTTAGCCGTATCCCTTGGCCTTTAGCAATTTTCTTATGGACTAGCCTAATGCCGCAGCCAATCGATAAATTATTTACGGATAGTCTATAGCCCGGCATCTCTATTGTATGCTATACTGAAAAAGGAAAAAGAGGATGTCCTTAGAATTTTTAGCTATTCCTAAAACAATTATTTTAAAAAAATAATCCCCACTTTGCAGAATTAGGTCTTGAATTAATTCCATAGGAGGCGAAAATTGTGCGAATCAAGTTCCGGTTATTGAAGAAACTACTGGCAACTTGTCTGATTGGTCTAATAATGGTTGTTCCGTCTCTTGCAGGCAGTGTAAAAGTTGAAGCAGCTAGTTTTGCTGAAGAATTGTTATATGGCGCTGCGGCTTTTGCCTATATTAATTGGCAATTGAATAATCTAAATGACAATCATCAAGCGGATTTGTTGAAGCAAACTAAGCAACAAACCGGTGTAGATTATGATGAAGAAGCAAATACATATGTTCATAACATCAGTACCCGGTTAATGTCTAATGGAATAATAAAAAACCATTACGCTGTATACATAACCCCCGAGAAAAAATTCAATGCCTTTTGTACCCTGGGGCATGTAATTGCTGTTAACAGAGGTGCAGTCGATCTGTTAAATGAGGATGAGCTTGCAGCTGTACTTGGTCATGAAATGGGGCATGGTGAGCACAGAGATCCTGTAGAAGGCACTAAAAAGATCTTAGGACTCAGTGTAATGATCGATCTGTATATTCAGAATAACCCAAACCTTACAAGTGAAGTGCTTGGTACCGTAGGCGGGAATTATGTGGCCAACGAAGTAATTACGATGCAGGAAGAATGGAATGCAGATAATGCAGGCTTTGATAATGCTGTTGCCGCCGGTTATAATCCGGGTGGTGGAGCTGCGTCGATGGTAAAGCTTCGCTCCCTGCTTGGTGAGTTATGGCATGAAGGTTTGAGCAAGGTCATAAACCCTAATAATCACCCGAAAACATCAGACCGGGTCAACAACTTTGCCAAACGCCTCACCAACTATAGTAACGGACATGTAACAGTTAAAAATGATAAAACTGTACAAATCGACGGTCATGATGTTGTAACTCCGGTTAAGGCTAACGGCCGTTTGGCTGAGGAAAGAGCATATTTAATAGCAGGTAATCTGGCGAAAGTATACCATAACAATGCCGTTGCAACGGCATATGTGGGTGATAATGGCGCTGTTTATATCGGTGATCAACTGATTATGACCCCTGCCGAGAGCGATGCTGGCAACACTGAAGTGGCCGATGGAATTAATGCCGTTACCGGTAAATAGATTTAGATATTTGTGTTGACAATAAAATAAAATCCGGTTATACTATACAAGTAGTCAAGACAAGCAGTGACTCCGTAGCTCAGCTGGATAGAGCGTTTGACTACGAATCAAAAGGTCACAGGTTCGAATCCTGTCGGGGTCGCCATTTTGCATTAAACAGCATCAAGAGATATACTCTTGGTGTTTTTTGTTATGAAAAAGGAGTTTTGCCTGTGCAAACAAAAATAGATCATTTAGTTCGTGGAATTAGTGATAAGACAATTGCCAGACGGCGTGATTTTCACCAATATGCGGAAACAGCCTGGACTGAATTCCGCACAGCTTCAATTGTGGCTGATACATTGACCAATCTCGGCTATGAGGTTTTAGCCGGTGAAGAGGTTTTAGACAGCAATGCAATGATGGGAGTGCCGGCAGAAGAAGAATTGGTTCGTCATGCGCAGCGGGCGCTGTCACAGGGGGCTAACCCTGTTTGGGTGCAGAAAATGCAGGGAGGGAAGACGGGAGTAGTAGGGGTAATGACATTTATTAATCCCGGGCCTACGGTAACGCTGCGCTTTGACATGGATGCCAATGATGGTGTTGAGGCTATGGATAAACGGCACCGGCCGTATAAGGAAGGTTTTGCGTCAATTAACCAAGGCGCCGCACATGCTTGCGGCCATGATGGACATATCGCTATTGGCCTGTCTGTGGCGGAAATTCTTGCCGGATTAAAAAATGAACTGGGCGGCAAAGTAAAACTGATTTTTCAGCCTGCCGAAGAAGGAGCGCGCGGCGCCAAACCTATGGCAGCAAAAGGTATTGCCGACAACTCAGATTACCTGCTTGGTATGCATTTGGGGTTAAAATTGGTTAAAACAGGACAATTTGCCGGCAATGTTAACGGCTTTTTGGCTACAAGTAAGTGTGATGCCATATTTACCGGAGTTCCCGCCCATGCCGGTGTTTCTCCCGAAGCCGGCCGAAATGCGCTGCTGGCTGCGGCTACAGCGGTGCTTAATCTGCATGCAATCTCCCGGCACAGCCGTGGCTTGTCACGAATTAATGTGGGACAAATGCACGCAGGTACTGGCTGGAATGTAATTCCAGCCAGCGCGGTTATTAAATTTGAAACAAGAGGAACAACCAACGAAATTAACGAATATATGGTTACTGAAGCGCAACGCATGATTGAAGGCGCTGCGTTGATGCATGGCGTGAAAGTAAATATAAGTGAAATGGGTGGTGCGGCAAGCTGCAGTAATTCACCTGGTTTGGTAACTGTTATTGAACAGGTAGCCCGGCGCCTGGGCATATTTCGGGAAATTATGCAGTCATGTGATTTTGGGGCCAGTGAGGATTGTACATATTTTATGGATAGGGTGCAGCAGTCCGGCGGGCAGGCCGCTTATATTGTTGTGGGCGCTGATTTGGCAGCCGGACACCACGATTGTTACTTCGATTTTGATGAAAAATCCCTTGATCTGTCAGTGGTTTTGTTGAGCAATTTAGCTGTTGAGTTACTATTAAAGCATGTTTGGGGTTCTATGCGCAACCCCCCAAATTTTTTGACGATGTAATTAAATGGGCCGGGGGAATGGGCGACCGTTACCCGGCCCATTTACGGTTTTACCGGTTCTTACATGGAAAGCAACATTTAAAACAGCTAACGCTTATAGGGATCTGCTTACGAAACGGAAAAAATCGTACGCTAAGGAATTTATATTGGTCGTAACGGTCTAAATTTGCCGTGTTCGACCTTTTTTGTTTGGTCGCCAGATATAATCGCCAAAAAGGGGTTATGGTAGCATGACGTCATGCTTACAAATAATATTATTTGTAATGAAATTATAAGACAATTGTTATTGCGATATACAATGAATTCCAGTAGCATAAGACTATAAACCAAGGAGGGATTTTGTATGAAATACTTATTGGTTGCATTGTTGTCTATCGTCCTTACCTTAGCACTAATAGACAATACCAATGCACAGGACTTGAAGTCGGAAGAAAACGCTGAGAAAAAGTATATTGAAGAAAGAGATACTTTTTCATATAACGGTATGACATTACAGTACATGCTAGTTCTTCCCGCCGACTATTCCCGAATGGACCGTGCATGGCCAATGATTCTTTTTTTGCATGGAGGCTCTGGACGTGGACAGAACCTAGACTTGGTTAAGAGTTACGGACCTCCATTAATTGCAGAGGAGCAAAAAAATTTCCCTTTTGTCGTTTTAGCCCCACAGTGTCCCGAGGGAGAATACTGGACAACCAAAGCGGATATTTTAGCTGCATTACTAGATGACGTTTTAAAAAGATACCAGATCGATCCGGATCGGGTTTACCTGACTGGAACAAGCATGGGTGGTAACGGTACATGGAATCTGGTCTGTCAGCACCCGGAATACTTTGCAGCAGTAACCCCTATGGCTGCTATTCCGTCAATTCCAAATATTTGGAATAAACGGCTTATATCTATGCCTATCTGGGCCTTTCATGGCGACAAAGACACAATATGCCCCATAGAAACCGATGAGGCGATGATTAACGCACTTCGTGCACATGGAGCGTCTCCTCGTTTTACAATTCTACAAGGAAAAGGACACTACATCGGCGAAGATATGTACAAAAATCAGGATCTCTATGACTGGTTTCTTACAAATACTCGTCAGCATTAACCTTTCTAATGCATGCGTTGTACTGTAACTTCCGTGTCATTTTTAAGTATACCCTAACTTGACGTCAACCACTGTATTAAAATTACGTCAGATTAGGGTTGTTTATAGGGTGTAGCCAACATTTCTGACAAAACCACGTTAACAACTTGATATGAATTTTTTCAAGACAGGAAATACAGTTGATTCAACAATGTAAATAATTGTTATATTCGATTGTCGGCGGTGTCTCACGGCCAACTAAATCGTTTGGGGGAAAGCACATGAAGATAGTGGCTATTAATGGGAGCCCTAAAGGAAGAGACAGTAACACTAATGTTATGATTACTGCCTTTTTAGAAGGAGCTCAGGAAGCGGGAGCAAAAACCCTGAATGTCTTTTTAGCGGAAAAGGATATCAAATATTGTAGAGGTTGTTTATCTTGCCGTTTTAATCATGGGCAATGCGTGATTAATGATGATATGGCGGAAATAATATCCCTTGAAAATGGAGCTAACGTCCTTCTTCTGGGGACTCCACTGTACTATTATCATATTTCTGGACTTTTAAAAGTTTATATGGATAGAAGCTACGTGAAAGGGTATGACTTAGGCTATGGCTATTTGGAAATGACTGCAACAGGGCAATATAAATCTACTGCAAAACCAGAAAAACAAGTTCCCAAAATAGTGATGATGTCTAACTGTGGTAATACAGGAAGATCCATTTTTGAAGCTGTCTCTCAATGGATTAGAAAGACTGCTTTAATGATAGATACGAAATTGCTTGGGGAAATTTACGCCACCCAAGGAATGCTCCTAACCTCTAGGAATGAAAAAGTACAACCTATTATTTCCGACTATTTACAATTATTAAAGAAGGCAGGGAAAGAAATTGCTACCAATGAGGCCATGTCATTGACGACAGAAAAAGCATTAGAAAATAGTTTTGTTCCTGATGAGATGTATATTAAGGGGCTTAACCGCCAGATCGACATCATGAGAAAGTCCAATTTATAACTTCGAAGATACAGCGAATTTTCTTCCAGTCCATAAAGTTTTTTGAATTTTAGTCTCAAAAACGATACTATACTTTTTGCAACAACAAGCCGCCCATCAACATAGAGGAAAAAATCTCTAATTTGATCTTGGGAACAGACCAAATTTTGGCCGTCAAAATTTCGGGGGTTTGCTCATAGAACCCCTGTTTAATAGCTACAATACTATATTGACAAATACCGCCAATATTATTATAATATAAACAAAATAAAGTTGTGCCTTTAAACTGGTTCTGTGAGACTGGTAAGGAAGACAGATGTGATACTTTGATGCCTTCTTGCGCATTTCACAGGCCAAGAAGGCTTTTATTATGCAAAAACCATTTATAATTATACAGTGAAATTTCACTTTATGGTCATTATTGACAATTGATACTTGTCCTGATAGTATATATATAAGAAAAAGATGCATAAATATTAATATTGTCTTTAATGCGGTCCTGCGAGACCGGAAAGAATACTGTGGAGTTACGATTTATTAAAGTAAGAAAATACAAATACTATCCTTTAAGTTGATCCAGTGAGGTCGGCAAGGAATTTGTGTACAGTTTGTTTATCTGGTAGAGCATACCGGATTTTTCAACATAACTCCTTGCCGAATGAGGCAGGGAGTTTTATGTTGTGAAGGAGGAATTACCATGAGTAAAAGTCAGGTATCTTTACGGGGTAAGGACATTTTAGGGTTGGAAAATATGAGTGTGGCTGAAATGCAGCTCATATTAGACTCGGCCAAGGAAATGAAAGGAATAATCGGGCGCGATATAAAAAAAGTGCCGACTTTGCGAGGTAAGTCTGTTATCAATCTGTTTTTTGAGCCCAGTACCAGGACAAGGACATCTTTTGAGCTTGCGGGAAAATATCTCGGTGCTGATGTTGTTAATATTACGGCCAGTGCCAGCAGCCTTGTTAAAGGAGAAAGTTTACGTGATACTTTACTCACAGTGGAGGCGATGGGAGTAGATATTATTGTTATGCGACATGAGGCCGAAGGATCGGCTTTATATGCTTCCAAAGCAGTAAAACCTGTCATTATTAACGCCGGCGACGGCGCTCATGAGCATCCTACCCAGGGACTGCTGGACATATTTAGTATTATAGAAGCAAAAAATAAAGTTAACGGTCTTAAGGTGGCTATTGTTGGCGATGTTCTGCACAGCAGGGTGGCGCGCTCCAATATCTGGGGACTGCTAAAAATGGGAGCCGAGGTACATATTGCCGGCCCCCAGACTTTGCTGCCCAGAGATATCGAACAGGTTGGTGTGCAGGTGCACAACAGGGTTGAAGATGCGCTTGAAGGAGCAGATGTAGTTAATATCCTCAGAATACAACGGGAGCGCCAGCAAAAAGGATTGTTTCCATCCGCCCGGGAATATGCCCGTATTTTCGGTATCAACAAAGACCGTCTCGCTTTGGCTAAGCCGGACGCGCTAGTAATGCATCCGGGGCCCATGAACCGGGGACTTGAAATTTCGCCTGATGTAGCTTATAGTGATCAGTCTGTCATTCAGGAACAGGTGAAAAATGGTCTGGCTGTGAGAATGGCTATCTTGTTTTTGGTGCTGATGGGAGGTAAAGACATTGAAGCTATTGCTTAAAGGTGGACGACTTATTAATCCGGCGCAAAACTTTGACGATGTAAGTGATATATTAATTGAAAATGGTTGTATTGCTAATATTGGAAAAAACTTAACATGTGACGGGGCTCAGGTGTTTGATGCTCAGGGATTGGTAATTGCCCCCGGACTGGTAGATATGCATGTACACTTTCGGGAACCTGGGCTGGAAGCCAAGGAAGACGTGGGTTCAGGTACAAGGGCAGCTGCGGCGGGCGGTTTTACTTCTGTTGCCTGCATGCCTAACACAAAGCCGGTTGTGGATCAGGCTATCCTGGTGGCCGGCTTGATTCAGCGCGCCCAAACTGAAGGTGTAGTTAACCTTAAGGTAATCGGGGCATTAAGTAAAGGTCAGGAAGGCAAGGAACTGGCGGAAATCGGCGATATGCTGTTGACCGGAGCGGTAGCGATATCTGATGACGGTCATTTTTTGGATAATGCGCGTTTACTGAAGACCGGTTTGGAATACACAGGTATGTTTGGCAAGCCGGTTATTTCTCACGCCGAAGATGAATCGTTGGCAGGGGAAGGTCATATGCATGAGGGAGCGGTATCGGCAATGCTTGGCATCAAAGGACGTCCTTCTGTAGCCGAAGATATTGCTGTAGCCCGTGATGTTATGCTGGCGGAATATACGGGAGCACATATTCATATTGCCCATGTCAGCAGTAAAGGGGCGGTGGAATTAATCCGGCAGGCCAAAAAACGCGGTGTGAAAGTAACTGCTGAAGTTACCCCGCATCATTTAACGCTGACAGACAAAGCGGTTACCGGTTTTGACACTGCTACCAAGGTAAACCCTCCCCTCCGTTCTGAAGAACATGTGGCGGCTTTACACGAAGGTCTGAAAGATGGTACTATTGATGCCATTGCAACTGACCATGCGCCGCATGCCTTTGAAGAAAAGGATATGGAGTTCCGTTATGCGCCCAGCGGTTTTGCCGGTTTGGAAACAGCGTTGGGGGTTGTTCTTACCGCACTTTATCATACAGGTAAATTTACTTTAGCAGAAATCATCGACCGCATGGCCACAGCACCGGCCCGAATTTTAGGACTTGATGCCGGGGTGCTGAAGGTGGGGACGCCGGCTGATATTACCGTTATTGATCCTGATGTGGAATGGATTGTTGACAGCCGTCAGTTTTATACCAGAGGCAAGCATACGCCTTTTGACGGTAAAAAGCTTAAAGGCAGAGCTGTTGCCACTATTGTGGGCGGTAAGGTGATTATGCAGAATAGCGAGGTGCATGAATGAAAGGAAAACTAGTACTGGAAGACGGCAGTATTTTTTGTGGCGAGATGTTAACCGATACCTGCGCAGTCGGCGAGGTGGTATTCAATACAGGCATGACAGGTTATCAGGAGGTATTGACAGATCCTTCTTATTGTGGGCAGATTGTCACGATGACTTATCCGCTTATCGGCAATTACGGGGTAAATAACATATTTGATCAGGCAAAGCAATCTTATGTGCATGGTTTTGTTATTAGCGAACTGTGTGAACGACCGAATAACTGGCAAATGGAAGGCGATTTCAAAAGTTATTTGCTGGAACGCAATATTCCCTGTATTTATGGTGTTGATACCAGGGCGATTACCAGGCGGATCCGTTCCCTGGGGACTATGAAAGGCGTAATTGTGCCTGCGGACAAAACGGAATCGGAAGTGTCCCGCTATCTTGCCACTTCTCTGGACCCTGAAGTAGTAAAAGAGGTAACAACACGTGAAATATATAGAATCCCCGGCAGCGGACCCCATGTGGTAGTCATGGATTTTGGCATTAAGCGTAATATTCTCAATTCATTATCCCGAATAGGTTGTGATTTGACTGTTGTACCGGCACAAACTTCTATGCAGGAAATTATGGCGCTTAATCCTGCAGGCGTATTCTTATCTAACGGTCCGGGGGATCCTAAAGATGTCCCTTTCGCTATTGATACCGTGAAAGAACTGATTGGTAAAAAACCTGTTTTCGGGATTTGTCTGGGTCATCAATTATTGGCTCTAGCCTTCGGTGGCGATACCTATAAACTGAAATTCGGCCATCGCGGCACTAATCAGCCGGTAAAAAATTTACTTGTGAACAGGGTTCATATTACTTCTCAAAATCATGGTTATGCGGTAAATGAAGAGTCACTTGCAGACAAGGATTTGTATATTACTCACCGGGCAGTCAACGACGGCACAGTTGAGGGCATGCGTCACCGCAACTTGCCGATATTTTCTGTGCAATATCACCCTGAGGCGGCGCCAGGACCGGATGATAATACCTACCTGTTTGATGAATTTTGGACGCTGCTGGGCAAGGGGGAATAATTATGCCGAAAAAAGAAACTTTGCATAAAGTAATGGTAATCGGTTCAGGCCCGATCGTGATTGGGCAGGCTGCTGAATTTGACTATGCAGGTACACAGGCCTGCCGGGCTTTACGTGATGAAGGGCTGGAGGTAGTATTGGTAAACAGCAATCCGGCAACTATTATGACTGATGCCAATATCGCGGACCGGGTTTATATTGAGCCATTGACACCCGAGTTTCTGGAGGAAGTCATCGCTAAAGAAAGACCTGACGGCTTGTTGGCTACTTTGGGAGGCCAGGCGGGGCTTAATTTGGCGGTAAAATTGGCCGAGCAAGGTATTTTAGCCAAATATGATGTTGAGCTTTTGGGAACGTCGCTGGAAGCTATCAAGAAAGCCGAAGACCGGGAAATGTTTAAGGACACTATGCAGGAAATTGGCCAGCCGATACCGGAAAGCACTATTGTCGAAGATATTGAGAGCGCCCGGAAATTTGCCCATGAAATAGGTTATCCCATTATTGTTCGTCCTGCCTATACTTTAGGTGGTACAGGCGGTGGTATTGTATTTAACGAGAATGAATTGGTGGATGTTGTCAACCGGGGATTAAAGTACAGCATGATTGGGCAGGTGCTGATCGAACGCAGTGTGGCCGGCTGGAAGGAAATAGAGTATGAGGTAATGCGCGACGCTGCGGATAATTGTATTGTGGTTTGTAATATGGAGAATTTTGACCCTGTAGGCATTCATACAGGTGACAGCATTGTGGTAGCTCCTTCGCAGACACTAACTGATTATGAATACCAGATGCTGAGAAGCGCTTCACTGAAGATTATCCGTTCGTTAGGGATTGAGGGCGGCTGTAATGTGCAATATGCCTTAGATACTAACAGCAGCAAGTATTATGTTATTGAGGTAAATCCACGGGTAAGCCGTTCCAGTGCCCTTGCATCCAAAGCGACCGGTTATCCAATTGCTAAGGTTGCCAGTAAAATCGCTGTTGGTTATCATTTGGATGAGATACAGAATGCAGTTACGCAAAAAACCATGGCTTGTTTCGAACCAACACTGGATTATCTTGTTGTCAAATTTCCCCGTTGGCCCTTTGATAAATTTATTTTTGCCGATAGGATTCTAGGTACGCAAATGAAGGCTACCGGTGAGGTAATGTCCATTGACCGTTCCTTTGAAGGGGCTTTGTTAAAGGCGGTGCGTTCACTGGAAATAGGGCTGCACCGGCTGCATATCCCGGAAATAGCGGCATTATCAACAGATGAAATCCGCAATAATCTGAAACTGGCCAACGATGAGCGTTTGTTTGTGGTGGCTGAGGCTTTGCGCCGTGATATTCCAATTGATGAAATCTATTCGATAACCGGCATAGATAAATTTTTCCTGGAAAAAATTCTAAACATTATTAGTATGGAAAACAAGCTGCACTCAGCCAAACTTGACACTGAATTGATGCAGTCAGCGAAAAAAATGGGTTTTGCCGATCGGACCATTGCTGAACTGACAGGCAAGACATGGGAAGATATAAGAGACTTGCGTAAATGCCAGCAAATTTTACCAAGTTATAAAATGGTGGATACCTGTGCAGCCGAATTTGAAGCAGTAACACCGTATTATTATTCAACCTATGCCCAGGAAGACGAGGTCGCCACAACTGACAGACGGAAGGTTATGGTGCTTGGTTCAGGGCCGATACGTATCGGACAAGGAGTGGAATTTGACTATTGCTCGGTTCACTCGGTTTGGGCACTCAGGGAGCTGGGTTTAGAGTCCATTATCGTCAATAACAACCCTGAGACGGTAAGTACCGATTTTGATACTTCAGACAGACTGTATTTTGAGCCGCTTACACCGGAAGATGTACTGAATATTATCGATAAAGAGCAGCCGGAAGGAGTAATAGTTCAATTCGGCGGGCAAACTGCCATCAATCTTGCCGGGCCGTTAGCCAGAAACGGAATTAAGATTATGGGGACCAGTGTGGAAGATATCGACAGGGCGGAGGACCGGGAAAAGTTTGACGAAGTGTTGGAGGAAAACGGAATTCCTCGCCCGCGTGGAGCGAGTGTCACCAGTGCGGAAGCAGCAGTGGCAGCAGCCAGGGACATTGGTTATCCGGTAGTGGTCCGGCCTTCTTATGTGCTTGGCGGCCGGGCTATGGAGATAGTCTATAATGAAGCAGAGCTGACAGACTACATGGGGAGGGCGGTAAAGGCTTCCCCTGAGCATCCGGTACTTGTGGACCGGTATATGCAGGGTACCGAAGTAGAAGTAGACGCTATTTCGGACGGACAGGACGTGCTTATTCCAGGAATTATGGAACACGTTGAACGGGCCGGCGTGCATTCCGGGGACAGTATTGCCGTGTATCCTACCCAAACATTATCCGCCAAGGTAATTAGTATCATTGTGGATTATACCAAACGTCTGGCGGTAAGCCTGAAAGTTAAGGGACTAATTAATATCCAATATGTAGTTGTGGACGAAAAGGTGTATGTGATTGAAGTTAATCCCCGTTCAAGCCGCACTATCCCATTTTTGAGCAAGGTCACCGGTGTTCCGATGGTCAATGTCGCTACTAAAGTAGCAATGGGGGCAACTTTGACAAAGTTAGGCTATCAACCGGGGTTATTGCCGCCCAAGCCATATATTGCGGTTAAAGCGCCCGTATTTTCCTTTGCCAAGATGCAGCAAGTTGATATTTCTCTTGGGCCGGAAATGAAGTCCACCGGTGAGGTAATGGGCACTGATTACCATTACGCCCGTGCCTTGTATAAAGCAATCGTTGCCGCCGGTATGAACATACCCGACCATGGTACGGTGCTGTTTACTGTAGCTGATAAAGACAAAGAAGAAGCAGGTGAGCTGGCGAAAAACTTTGCCGAACTAGGTTATAATCTTGTGGCTACCGCCGGAACTGCCAAGTATTTACAATCTCTCGGTCTGAAAGTTGATATTGTGCACAAAGTGCATGAGCATAAACCTGATATTATCCAGATGATAAAAACAGGTAAAATAAATATGGTGGTCAATACATTGACTCATGGCAAAGAGCCGCAGCGGGACGGCTACAAAATTCGCCGGGCAACTGTTGAGCATGCGATTCCTTGCCTTACTTCCATGGATACAGCAAAGGAAGTTTTAAGTG
>JAEYSJ010000056.1 GCA_023434855.1 Bacillota bacterium
AAAGTCGTCCAAACCTTTCAGCAGTTTAAAGAGAAAGCGAGATTTATTCGCGGCATTATTGGTGGTATGGGCTACCGGCAGACGCAGGTGCAATTTGCGGCTCCGGCGCGGTATGCGGGCAAGTCTAAGTTTTCTCCCAGGAAAATGTTGTCCTTTGCCCTAGACGGGATTACCGCCTATTCCAGGATGCCGCTGCGTTTTGCCTTATATCTGGGGCTGATCTTTGGCGCAATGAGCTTTGCTGTAACAATTAACGTAGTGTATACGAAATTGTTTACGACCGAGGCAGTTCCGGGGTGGGCTACAATTGCTGCCAGTGTACTGCTGTTAGGTGGCCTCCAATTGATCGGACTGGGAATTATCGGCGAATATGTGGGACGTATTTTCGAAGAGGTTAAGCAACGGCCATTATACTGGGTCAGTGCAGAATTACACAGTAATGCGGAATCTGTTGGCAGAAAACAAGACAAGCTAGGAGCTTAGATGAAGAAGGGAATGAAAAATATGAAAGTGTTAGTAACAGGAGGAGCCGGTTTTATCGGCTCACATATTGTAGATACGCTTGTTGAGGCTAATATGCAGGTTTATATTCTGGATAACCTGACTTCCGGATCGTTTGGCAACATCAGCCCTGAGGCTGTTTTTTTAAAAAAAGATATTCGCGATGCCGATTTAAAAGAGGTACTGCAAAGAGAGCGTTTTGACTATGTTATCCATCAGGCTGCGCAAACGACTGTAGCAAAATCACTGGAGGATCCCTATTACGATTGTGACGTGAATATCCGTGGGCTGGTTAATTTATTAGAGGCTTGCAGACTATCGGCGGTAAAGCGGATTGTTTTTGCGTCAAGTGCAGCTATTTATGGTGACACTGCCTCTTTGCCAGTCAGCGAGGAGTATGAAAAGCACCCGGCTTCCTTTTATGGACTAAGTAAGCTGACGAGCGAACAGTATTTGGATTTATATTACAAAAATTTTGGACTTGAATATGTCGCCTTGCGATACGCCAATGTCTATGGTGAACGTCAAGGTGATAATGGCGAAGGCGGCGTTATCAGCATCTTTCTGAAAAAATTGCTGGCTGGCCATGCTTTGACCGTTTATGGTGATGGGACCCAGACTCGCGATTATATTTATGTCAAAGATGTGGCGGCGGCAAACCATCAGGCCTTGTTTACCGGCATGGCCAACCGCAGCTACAACGTGAGTACTCAGACAGAGACAAGTGTAAATGAATTGATTGCCCTTTTATCCTCAACTGCTAAACGGCCGTTAAGTGTTAAAAATGAGGCCAGCCGCAGCAACGATATATATCGCTCGGTGCTGGCAAACGAGGCGGCGGCCCATGGCCTGGGCTGGCAGCCGTCATATCCCTTGCAAAAAGGGCTGGAACTGATGCTGCATGCTTTGGAAATCAGGTTGTTTAGATAAAAGTGAGACAACGTGCTGGGAAGGGACAAAAAATACAATGACGATTAGAACTAGCTGGATTTATGCAGCCATTATTATTGCCGTAGCAGGCATACTCATGTTCTCCTATTTGGGCTCACAGCCTTTACTGGATCCGGATGAGCCGGTATATGCCGAAACAGCAAAAGAAATGCTGCAATATCATGATTTTATTTCTCCCCGTATTTTTGGCGACTTTTGGTATGACAAGCCGCCGATGTACTATTGGCTGGTAGCGGCAGCTTTTCAGGTGTTTGGTGGCGGTGAGTTTGCTGCCCGCTTTCCTTCGGCATTATTTGCTGTAGGAGGTGCATTATTGGTCTTTTTTTCGGGACGAAAGCTTTTTAATGAGCGTGCCGGATTTCTTGCAGCTCTGATTTTAGCCACCAGCCTGGAATATTTTTATTTAGGCAATGCGGCTGTAACGGATATGACGCTGACATTTTTTTTAACAGCCGCACTGCTGGCGTTTTTGCACAGGCAGTATAATTTGCTGTATGTCTTTGCTGCGCTTGGAGTAGTAACCAAGGGACCTGTTGCTATCTTTTTTTGTACAGTGATCCTTGGCGTATACCTGGCCATGACAGGCCAGCTGAAAACGGTCAAGCACATGCAGGCAGGAAGGGGAGTTCTGCTATTTGCAGCTATTGCTCTCCCCTGGTATGTGATCATGTATGTTTACCACGGGATGGATTTTATTAATACTTTCCTGGGCTTTCATAATGTTACCCGTTTTTTGCAGCCGGAGCACTCCTCGGGAAAGCTGTGGTATTACTATATTCCTGTAGTCGTTTTAGGCTTCTTCCCCTGGACTGCTTTTTTGGCACAGGCATTTTCTGCGGCAATAAAGGAAACCGGCGAGAAACGAAATACCTGTCTTTTTCTGATAATCTGGGCTGTGGCAGTATTTAGCTTTTTCTCACTTTCTCAAACAAAGCTCGTTTCGTATATTCTGCCAATGTACCCACCGTTAGCGATGCTGGTTGGTTACTATTTTGACAAGGCCTGGACGGAGCGGCAATATCGGGCGCTGAAAACTTCAGCTGCTGTTTTTTCTGCCGCAGCAATCCTCATGAGTGCAGGCCTGCTTTACGCCGCAACGGCAGTGACTGCAGAGCTGATAGTTCCCGTTAAGGTTATCGCAGGCATGCTGGCAGTGTTGGCTGTGTCCGTTTTGTATCAAAGCTTTCACGGTAAATTCCGGGCGGTATTTAGTTTGTTTGTAGCAGGAATGGTCGTTTTTACAGCCTTGATAATGACCCAGGCGCTTCCTGCTGTTATACCGGCAGTTTCGGTGAAGCCCGTTGTGGATGAGTTTAAACAGCAATATGACGGGCAGGCCCCAGTTTATGTTGCTAAATTTTACCGGCCGGGATTTCAGTATTACAGCGATGTGACAAGCTTTGAACTGAATCCGGAAGAACTGGAGGCAGCGGTGCTCAGTCAACCCGATAAAGCTTATTTTATTGTACAAAAAAGAAAATATGACAAGCTGTCTCCGGAAGTCCGCAGCACGCTGCGCGTTGTAAATGCCCAAGAGGATAAAATTTTATTTATTCGCGGTAGTGAGTAACTCATAGGAGGACGAGTATGAAAGTAAAAACTGCTGCTGCGGCATGTCAGCCGTTTTCTTCTAAGTGGGAATACTTGGGGCTGTTTATATTTTCCTTTATCATTTATGTGATTTATAACCAGCATGTACCAATTACCGACCCGGTAGAAGCGAACTATGCACTGACGGCAAAGGAGATGGTGCTTTCAGCTGACTGGATTTCTCCTAGAATTTATGGGAATGTCTGGTTTGATAAGCCGGTATTTTTCTATTGGCTTACGGCAGCCGCTTTTCAAGTGTTTGGCTTCTCTGAATGGGCTGCACGGTTAGCACCGGCTGTTTTTGCGGCACTGGGACTAGTGCTGATGTATTGGTTTGTCAATAAGCTTACCTATAAGCCAATTGCTGCTTTAGCGGTGGTGATTTTAGGGACATCTTTTGAATATACGGTGCTGGCAAAGCTGGTTATTACTGATATGGTCTTTTTCTTCTTTAATTGCACGGCGCTGAGCTTCTTTTATTTAGGATATGTAAAAATGGACAATACCAAGCGCTGGTATCTCGGAATGTATAGCAGTATGGCCTTGGCTGTATTGACGAAAGGACCGGTCGGAGTATTGCTGCCAGGCTTGGTTATTCTGCTTTTTCTTGTTTTGCGGCGCAGTTGGACAGAACTGAGAAAACTTGTAACGCCTGCCGGAATTATGCTTTTTGCGGTTATTGCGGTACCCTGGTATGCAGCAATGTACTCATTGCACGGAAACGAATTTTTGAATAGCTTTTTTGGCGTCCATAATTACCTGCGGGCTACGGTTTCGGAGCATCCGGTGGATAATGTAAGTTATTATTATCTGGTTGTATTTCTGCTGAGTATGCTGCCGTGGTCTGCATTGGCTGTAAAAGCACTGGTACAGAGCTGCAGGGCCTTACGCTCCTCGTCTTCTCCGCTGCTGCTGTTTTTCATCTTATGGATAGCAACTTACTTTGGCTTTTATTCACTTATGGCTACCAAATACGTGACATATACGTTTCCTGTGCTTTTTCCAATAGCCATACTAACTGCGATACACCTGGATAAAATGTTTGAACTGAATAGCCCGGCTGCAGTGATTTGCTGGGTGGGGGGACCATTCATTTTACAGCTTTGTGCTTATATTGCTGTTGCGTATCGGCATGTAGGGTGGGTAAGCTTGGGGGTCGTTGCAGCCAGCTTATTGCCGTTCCTGCTGGCGTATTTCTGGCGGCTTCAAAAACGAAGTGCGCAATATATGCTTACTTTGCTTTGTTTGTGTCAGCTGGTATGCTATAGCCTGCTTTCCTTCTTCGTATTCCCTGTAATAGCTGAGACCAGATCCGGCAGAGACTTGGCTGATCATATTGCCGCATTAGGAATGGACAAAATCGGCTTATACCGTTTTTATAGTACTTCTTCGGTATTTTACAACGGGAATATTGCTGTTAAACTCGAGGCGGCAGATATGCCGGTTATGCACCAGACAGGCAGCTTGGACTGGTCAAGCAAGTATACTATGCCCGTTCAAGGCACAGCTGACTTCATGAAGGGTTCCTCCGGAAGCCTGGTTGTTGTACCTGATCAGCAGGAAAAAGCATTTCTGGCAGAAACGGCCGATTTTCGTCCTCAGCCCATAATGAGCAATAAAGGGTTAATTTATTACCTTGTTGATAACAAATGAATTTGCCGTTGAGGACTACTTGAAGGAGGTTTCCTGTATGCGGATATTACTTGCTGAAGAGGATTCCAGGCAGGGGAATTTAATCAAAGACAATTTAGAGAAGGCTGCCATTCCGGTGGACTGGGTGGTAAGTGAAGATCTGGCGTTAGAGTACGCCTGTCATGTTTCATATGATGTCATTATCCTGAACGAGCTGCTGTCTGCTAAACCCGGCAACAGTATTAGCGAGCGCTTGCGCAAACGCGGCTATCAGGGAGCTGTCTTAATACTGACGCCAGATGATGCCGATGAAAATAAAATGTTTAGCTCCAATACCGGAGCTGATGATTATGTGGCTAAATCCCGGGTTGCCGAATTGCCGGATAAACTTCGGGCCTTGTCAAAGCGTAGAAAAGCACGGTTTGCTGCTGAAATTTTGCAAATCGGTAATGTAATCTTTAACTGCTTCACGCATTGTATACGGCAGGGTGAAAGGGAGATTCAGCTTACTGCCAGAGAGTTTCAACTGCTTGAGCAGCTTATGCGCAGCCCGGGACGCGTAGTGGCAAGAGACGATATTTTAGCGCAAGTATGGGGAAACGCTATCTCTTCGAATAATCTTGACGCCTATGTACGGTTGCTGCGTAAGAAACTGAGAGGGCTCAATAATGCGGTGTCCATACTAACTGTTCGCGGCATAGGCTATAGGCTGGAGGTACAGGATGTTTGCCAAAATCCGTAAGGGTTTAACTCTTCGTTATACATTGGTCATGATGCTGCTGATGATGGCTTTCATTATTGTAAGCTCTGCGGGGCTGCTTTGGATACTTTACCGGGAAGAGCAGCAGGACCTGCAATCCTTTACTGAAGCGGAGGCCAGGCAGCAAGCAGCAATATATAAAGAAAGAGCCGGTTTTTTTCAGTTTACACCTAAGGAAGGGGAGCATGCCGAGATCGGGACAAAAATATTTTATTATGTTTTTGACACAAATGGTCGGCAGGCTGCAGCTGAGGAGCCGGTAAATGAAATTCGTGCAGGTGTTTTAAACATCATTCACAAGTGGGATGCACCAGAGGGGGAGGCTGAGCTGAAAAAGTTTCGCCTGCTCAACGGTGACAGGGCAGTGGTTATGTTGTGCAGCAGGCAAATCTATGATGAAACGAAAATGATTGGGACTGTTTTTGTCGGTGAAGATATTAGTTCGTACTATCACATGTTGAAAATGCTGCTGATTATGATGGTACTCATATCGATTGTTTTCCTGGTTATTGCGGCTTTTGCCGGTCATTTACTGGCAGGTAAGGCAATGATTCCGATCAAACAGGCTTTTCTTAGACAGCGTGAGTTTGTTGCTGATGCCTCACATGAATTACGCACTCCGCTGAGTATCCTTCTGACCTCGGTAGATGCGGTGCAAACTGATGATGAGCTCAAGCTAACTTCGTTCTCAAGCCAGGTACTTGCGGATATGAAAACAGAAATTCATAGAATGACAAAATTGGTCACCGATTTATTAACGCTTGCAAGGGCGGATGCCGGAACAGCTAATTTAATAAAAGAAGAATTTAATTTAGTGGCCCTTGCAGAGCAGCTTGTCCGGTCAGTGCGTCCACTAGCAGAGCAAAAAGGAGTCCATCTGACACTAGAAAGTGACGCAGAGATTTTTGTTGTTGCCGATCAGGCAAGAATAAGCCAATTGCTCTTAATTTTGGTTGACAATGCAATTAAATATACTCCTGCCGGCGGCAGAATCCGTATTTCGCTTGCGGTAATCGCTGCACAGAAACCATATGCTGCCATTGCCGTGCACGATACGGGCATGGGGATTGCTGAAGCCCAGTGTAAGAGTATCTTTGAGCGTTTTTACAGGGCAGATAAGGCAAGATCGCGCAGTGAAGGCGATGTCGGCCTTGGGTTGGCTATTGCACAATGGATTATATCTGCTCATGAGGGAAAAATCAAAGTAGAAAGTGTTCCAGGGGAGGGCAGTACATTTACTGTCACCTTACCTCTTTAGCAAAATCATAGCGGTGTAAGGAAGGAGGTGTACATGTGGAGCAGTTTTTGCAGGTAATTGTGGATTTTATTGCCTGGGGCGGCTACTGGGCCATTGCAGTTGGAATGGCTATGGAGAATGCTTGTATGCCTGTCCCCAGTGAATTGATTTTTGGCTTTACCGGTTATCTTGTTTATTTAGGGCGCTTGGATTTTACTACTGCAGTACTTGCCGGAGTAGCCGGCGGACTTTTGGGATCAATGCTTGCTTATCTGGTTGGCTATTACGGGGGACCGTCATTCGTTACCCAATATGGGAAATACGTACTGTTATCTGCAAACCATGTAAAAGCGGCACAAAGGTGGTTTGACCGTTATGGCCTAAAAGCGGCTTTTTTCAGCCGGTTGCTGCCGGTAATCCGCACCTTTATATCGTTGCCGGCTGGATTTGCCAGAGTAGATTTTATTAAATTTTCGCTGCTGACAGTTTTAGGATCTGTTCCTTGGACAATAGGCCTTATTTATGCCGGAAAGTTATTGGGAGAAAACTGGCGGCAGATTAGTGCAGCCGGTCATAATGCCGGTCTGATAGTAGTGGGAGGCTTGCTGGCAATTATCGTATATTGTTTATGGAAAAACCGTACTCAGCTCAGTGCTGAATAGCGATTATGGATAATCGGACTAAGCCTTCCGGGATTAACCTGAAAGGCTTTTTGTCACGGCTTGGAGAAGGAGTAATACCAGATGGATTGCTCATTTTGGAAAGGCGGGATGAAGGTGCGGGAATATATGATCCAAATTGATTTTGTTAATTGTCCTGGCTTGGGCTATGAGATATTTAGGATTACTGAAAAAAATAATATTGATAAAATTGCGATGGAGGTTATTCCTAACCATGGCATGGCTATTCAGTTCCAATGTGCGGCGCAAGAGCAGGTGGATAGGTTAGTAGCTGAGCTTGCGGCTCTTCCCAACATTACGTCCGTTTCGTTTCGCTCCCAAATGCCTTATCAGGAAAAAGAAATTGAACTCAGAACAATTCTGAATTCGGTTAATGAAGGTGTTCTGGCTATTAACAAAGAGGGGATTATCTCGCATATTAACCAAGTTACCTGCAGTGTACTGCAGTGCACACTGGAAGAGGCGATGGGATTACCCGTGGAAGAACTGGTAGGCGAAGCTCCGCCTATTTTAGAAACGCTGCGATTGGGACGGGCTTCACCGTTAAAGCGCTGGAAAGTAACCAGGAACGGCAAGGATCTGCAATTTTTATCAAGTAACATTCCCATTCGCAATGATCAGGGAGAAATTATTGGCGCTGTGGCAACCATTCAGGATTTCCAGCAAATCGAAAACATTATTTTACGAGCTGATAAAGCGAAGCGCTGTACCTTTGATGATATTATCCACCAGAGTCCGCAAATGATTCGCCTCATTGCTTCTGCCCGTGCGGTGGCAAGAAATTCTTCCACTATCCTGCTGCGCGGAGAGAGTGGTAC
>JAEYSJ010000127.1 GCA_023434855.1 Bacillota bacterium
CACATACTATGCCACTTTATGTCCTAACGCCTGCAATTCCTCGACCAGAATCCGGTCAAAGTCCACTTCATGACCTCCAGGCGTGGTAATAGACTCCAGGATTGCAATATGCACGTCACTTCCCCCTTGCTTTTTGCAACCAATACAATTTCACATACTTAGCCATGGTATAAAAAAAATGAAAAGCTGATAAGGTAAAGCCTACCCTGCCGTCCATCCAGCCTGACTTAAGAATGTACATTTTAAAAAAGCCGGCAAATGGCCGCAGCATAATGTCGAATACAAATGAAGCCCGCTTGTCGTTGGCATAGTTTTTTTCCGCCGCCAACCGGGTATACAGATTAAATTTATTAAAATACTGTTCCCAGCTAACATATGGATAATGTATCAAGTGATTTTGGAGAAAACGCGTCTGATACGGGTGCACAAAGGTAGGATGAACATAGCCTTCCACGTGAAAGTCTTTACGGGGCATGAGATGATAGCCGTAATCAGGATACCAGCCACAATGACGGACAACCTCACCGATAAAATAATTCAACCGGGGAACCTTATAGGCATAATACTCACCTTGAGCAATGACTTGTCGAATCTCCACTGCTAATTCGGGTGTAATACGTTCATCCGCATCCAGGAAAAATATCCAGTTAGTCCTAGCCTGTTCAATAGCGAAGGTTTGCTGTGCTCCCCAGTTTCCCTCCATCGCATGCCGGCACACTTTTGCACCAAGGCTTTGGGCAATTTCCACCGTTGAATCAGTGCTAAGATCGTCTATTACAATAACCTCGTCGGCAAACAAAGCGCTTTGTATGCAGTCTGCTATATTTTTTTCTTCATTCTTGGCGAGAATGAGTACCGTTATTGACATGTTCTTCACCTTCTTTAAGCATTTGCCGGGCTAGACCGGTTACTTCGTCGGTAGCGATTGCCATCATGCAGATGTGATCAGGACAATCTCCTTTTCCCCAACAGGGGGAACAGGGAGATGGATGATAAATAACAGCGCAATCACCGCCACGTGGTCCCCAGCCTTTAGGATCAGTAGGCCCGAATAATGCCAGAACCGGAGTACCTACCGCCTGAGCAATATGAAGTGGACCGGTATCCACGGTGATTAATAAGGCAGCTATGGAGATAAGGGCCGATAACTGGCCTAATGTTAAAGTCCCGCCAAATACCTGAGCTTTATTCCCAGTCTGTTCATTAATATTTTCCAACTGCTCACGCTCACCAGGGCCGCCAATTAAACAGCAATCGGCATATTGCGAAAGTTCTTTCACAAGTGCTATGTAGCCGTCTGTCGTCCAGCTCTTCTTCCAGTAGCTGCCATAAGGGCAAATTATAACCAGCGGTTTGCCTTCCGTTTTTTTTACCTTTGCTGCCACCTGATCCTCATCTGTTTTGTCCAAACGCAAGACTAGACTGGCATCCTTAGTGGATATTCCCAAAGGCTTCAGCACATCCAGCTGGTTTTCCGCCTCATGCTTTACAGCCGAACGCTCCGCGCTGGCGACGTGGGTCAAAAACCATTCACCATGCTGAGCACGATAACCCACACGGTAAGGAATACCCGAAACCCAGGCCAGCATGGCGCCGCGTGGTGCAAAATTAGTACTGATTGCTAAATCGTATTTTTGGGAACGCAGATAGCGAATGAGTTGCCACAAAGCACCCAGTTGCCGGTGTTTTCCTCGTTTGTCATATGCAATTACATTGTTGATATAAGGATTCAACCGGGCAATGTCTGCTGACAAAGGGATAGTCATGAAATCAATTTGCGCTGCAGGATATCTTTCCCGGAGAGCCCTGGCGACAGGAGTGGATAATATGACATCACCGATAAAGGCAAGATTAATCAGTAAGATTTTGTTTATTGATTTATTGCTTAGCTCCATACTACAAACCAACCCTTTATCTCATTATTGTTTTCAGGGCCTGATATACATCCTCGACATTGATCTGAGCCAAACAGTCTTCATTTTTCGGACACTTACGGCGCCAGCAGCCTGCACAGTCGGAAGAAACTACCAGAGCATTGTGCTTGGTGCCATAGGGACCATTTCGTGTAGTGTCCGTAGGACCAAATAAGCCGGCAACAGGCGTGCCCAGAGCAGCGGCCAGATGCATGGGACCAGTATCACCGCCAACAAAGGCTTTCGCTGATTTGGTAATGTGCGCCAGTTGTTTCAAGGAAGTCTTTCCCGTAAGATCTATTGGTGGAATCTGCGTTTGTGCGGCAATCTCGGCATATGCCTGCTTCTCTTTGGGGCTGCCGATAATAACAGGAATTATATTATCGTTATACAGTATATCCACAAGTTGTGCAAAATGGGGAAGCGGCCAGCATTTATTCGGCCAGTTGGCTCCCACCGCAAGAATAACAAATGGCTGATCAATTTTTAAGCCGGAATGAGCGGCAATCGCCTCAGCATTTTTTGCCTCTTCATCAGTGATTTCTATAGAAAAAACAGGCTGTTCAACTTTACAGCCTAAATAACGAACCACGTCCAAATATCTGTCAATTACATGGCCATTGGCATACTCGCCGCATACCCGCTTGCTGATCCAATGGCTAAGTTCCCTGGTGTTGCAATATACCAGGCGCTCGGAAGCGCCGCTTAACCAGGCGATGGCTGAACTCTTAAATAATCCCTGCAAATCAATAGCCAGATCAAACTCACACTTTCTTAACCGGCTGGCCAGTTCCGGCGCGTAACGCAGCAGTCCCCATAATGATTTAAATTTGGGTTTGTCGAAAATAATAATTTCATCAATATCGGGATTATTGGTTAAAAGATCATAAGCCGGCTTTTCCACCACCCAAGTAATGCGGGACCGGGGATAACAAACTTTCAATGCATGAGCCACAGGCAGAGCATGGATGACATCGCCTATGGCGCTTAATTTGACAATAAGGATATTGCGATAAATCATGTAGCACCTCAAATCAGGATAATGGGCAAAACAGCACTAACATAAAAGAAACTTATGCAATAGTTAGGCCGCCCTATTTTTCCTGCTTTGCTATTTTATTGATAATATTACTGGATGAACGGCCAGGGACGAGGGGTATCAGCACTGTTTTACCGCCATAACCTGCAGCTACTTCAGCCTCAGGAATATCCTCAATACAATAATCTCCGCCTTTTACATAAATATCAGGCTGAATTGCGGCCACTAAACCTTCAGCAGTATGGTCACCAAAAATAACCACATAATCAACGACAGTCAACGCCGCGAGTACTTCCGCCCGGTCCTCTTCGCAATTAATTGGCCGGGTTGCTCCTTTTAGCCGCCTCACCGATTCATCACTGTTCAGGCCGACAATAAGGCAATCCCCTAATTCTCTTGCGGCCGCCAGATAACGGACATGCCCGCAATGTAAAATATCAAAACAGCCGTTAGTAAACACAACAACCTTACCAGCCGCTTTAAGATTGCCGACAATATTGTTAATTTGATCGCGATTTATTGTTTTCATAAATTATATCGTCTCCCAGTTATACTTCATATTGCTGCAGACTTACCGCTTCAGCAAGTTCGCCCGGTGTGGTAGCTGCCGTACCTAACTTTCTGACCACAATACCGGCCGCAAAATTGGCTAACCGTGCAGCATCCAAATATGGAGCCCCCGCCGCCAATGCCAAAGTCATCGCCGCCACTACTGTATCGCCGGCACCGGTAACATCGTAGACTTCACTTATATTGGTTACGGGAATATGGGTAAAAACCCCGGAATCCTCAAATAAAGTCATACCATCAGGCCCACGCGTTATTAACACAGCCTTAGCATTAAGACGCTCCAGAATACCACGGCCAGCTGTAAGCAGAGTTTTCTCATCAGTTATCTCAAACCCCAGTGCTGTGGCAGCTTCAGATTCATTTTGCTTAACAACCGTAACGCCGGTAAAGGCCATAATATTATAACGGGAATCGACCATACAGGGAATGCCCGCCATACGGCAGGCGTCAATAGCACTGCGCATAATGCCGGGCGATATAGTATGGCTGCCATAATCGCTGAGGATTACACCAGCCATTTCTCCAATATGAGATAAGATATAATTATTTATCGTTTGTTCGCTACTGCCAGATAGCGGTTCTTTTTTTTCCCGGTCAATCCGTACAATCTGCTGTCTTACGGTGGCTTGCCCTCCGGCCATGACGCGGGTTTTTGTAATTGTCGGGCGTGACGGGTCGATAATGATGCCCTCAGTATTTACATGTTCCTTTTGTAAGCTCTGCGTTAATTGTTGGCCTGCATAGTCTTCACCTACAACTCCAACAGCATACACGCAGCCGCCCAATGCCGCCGTATTACGCACCGCATTGGCAGCGCCTCCCGGAACGACATTTTCTGCCATATGCTCCAAAATGAGCACAGGCGCCTCCCGCGAAATTCGGGATATTTTACCTTCAAGATAAACATCGCCAACCATATCGCCAACGACCATGATCTTACGGTTCTGTAACTTGGTGATGAGACCAAGGAGAGTGGTATCCAAAGGAACGCTCCTTCCTGAAACTATTGCATCTACCAGCGAATGGTACTGACATTCCAGATAAGCTGGTGCCGTCTGGCCCGCCAGGTGATATCAGCTTGCCAGCAGTGTAAATTGCGATACCAGGTATAATCCTGGTCATAGACATGGTTATTGACCAAATCATAGCTTTGGCTGAAACCGATAGAATTCAAGCGGTCAATTTTATAGGTAAAACCAACATCAAGTTCCCGGGAAAGATCAGTCTGGTTATATGCAAATAATGTAGGATTGTTTCGCGTATAATGATAGCCTACCCAGGAGTTAAACTTGGGTGACCACTGCTTGTTAACTGTGCTGTCGAATTTATAAACAAAATTTGATGACCCGTTGAAACTTTCCCGTACTTCTTCAATTCCTGTACCCAGTGACAAGCTCATGGAGCTGCCTAGCTTTATAGGATCACGGCTAAAATAAAGACTGTAGTCCTGATGCCAGCTGCTTTTTGAACTGTCAACCCATTTACCGTATATTGCGCTAACTGTATAACTTAACGGTGACGTACCGATACGCTGAGTATTAAATAGTAAATCAAACTCCGGTTGTTTTTTAATCCAATTGTTGTCGCTATCCTGAAAATATCCCTGAACTACTTTCAACGAATACTTGCTTTCTCTGTCAATCAATCCATAATTAGGTCTAAAATTCGCCTTAGTGGAATATGCCAGATCGGAAAAGGCAGCAATGTTATTAGTCAGTGGATATTCCATATACTGCTTAATAAAGAAACCGTCATTACTATTATAGCCGATACGGGGAAATTGACTTTGACTACCATCGTTGCTACGCAATGATGTTTGATACTTGGGCATAGAGAAAATCACTTTGTTTTTTATCCAAAATTTGGCGTTATAGGCAATCATTTTATCGCCCGGCCAGATTTCCACTTTGTCAGCGCTAATGTGATAATCAGGCACTTTAGCCGGACAGGCCGTCATTGTACCGTTATGCGCAATCAGTTCATCCGGAAACATCTCCATATTTTTACCTGTAACACGTTCCCGTCCCACCATACCGGCTGCTTTTTGCATTGTACCAGCATGAGTTTGATAGTTATAATGCGTGCCCGTACCTGTCAAAGTAGTGCCTGGCTGGGTAAATGTGGCCGATCCGTCAGCCCATAATTCATATTGTTTGGTATTGCCATGCATTAAATCGGTAACCAGTTGTTCCCCATCTTGAGTTACCTTAACATTTCCCTTGGCAAATACTTCACCGGTTAAATCGCTGAATGAAACCTCATCGCCTTCAATAACAATAGGCGCTTTAGGCTTAGCCGGTTTATCCTGTTTCTTATCGTTGGCCTGCCCCGGTAAAGAGTTGCCAAATACCAGCATTAATGCCAGCAAGCCAAGCAACGCTTTTTTGGTAATATACATAATTGCTCCTTGCATTGTAGGGGTAAGCCTACGTAATATTTATACTGTACATAACTTAAGTTTTTATTCTACAAGAACATTGTTTTTCCTGCAAATAACATCCGCCAATATGTAGAAAAGCCGCAATTCAGCGGCTTTTCTACAATCTTGTACCTATTTTACCTGAATTCCATACACTTCCGTGTCGGTTTTTGTTTGGATATACATCTCTGTGCCTGCCGGAATTGTAATTTCCTGACCATGGACGAAAGCACCGCCCACTACGCCGATTGGCCCCAGAATTGCCAGTCCGGCAACCGTAGCCCCGGCGGCTTTAGCCAAAGATTTGGTTTCTTCCTTGGCTTTTTCGCCCAGAAATGTACTAACAGTGCTGCCATCGACACTGTCAATACTGTCAAATGTTATTTTCAGTTCGGCATCACGGCCAAAATTTTTCGCCTGCTCCACTTTTTCCACTTTGCCAATGCCTTGTGCGCCCTTAGGTATTACAAGCACCGGACCGGCATAAACGTCTTCCGCGGCCTGGAATACTACTTCATCGCCGACACGACTGGTACGGGAACCAAGGGGAGATACAATTTTAATTTTAACAAGGGTATCTTTATTGATAGTAGTACCGGCAACATCCGGTTGCCCAGTGCTATAAGCCATTTTTAGCAATTTTGTTAGACGGTCGTCAAGGGCGCCGCCGGTACTGTTGCCGACAAGTGTCCGTTCGATGTTTTCGATGCGGGGTTTGGCCGGCTGTGTGGTAACTTCATGGCTTAAACTCCACTCAACAGCATTAAGCTTTACTAAGAAAGAAGGACTGGCAGCAGAATTGACCTTAATATATGTATACAGTTTATCAGCCCTGGCCATGATCGCCTCTTTGCTGCCTTGCCCGTAGATATCCTTTTCCAGTTTTGTTATTCGCTCTACCAGCGAACCGGTCTGCTCGGCGCCATAAATGATTTTTTCCATAGCTACCGTTTTATCAAGCACAGTCATTTCCTGAGAAGTATTAGGTGCCGCAAAAGCAAGTGATAAGACTGTAAATATAACCAGCATAGTACAAATAAGCAGTTTACGCAACATATCAATATTTCCTCCCTGTATCTTTTTGCGATATTATTCGGGGCTAGCAATAAAATATCCTGCCGAAAATAGCAGGATATTGAAAAACATCTAATAAATTTATATTTGCACGTCAATGACTGCCGACACACCGACGCCCTGAACACGAGAGAAGTTAACAGGATTTTTGCTATTAATCGGAATCAATGCCTTTACCCGAAACTGATCGCCGTTGAAATTGCCTTCAATCTGAATTACGGCTGCTGTCTGGTCAACCAAATCCTGCGACCCAATGACCTGAGCAGCCCCTACATAACCACCACTGCCAAAGGTTAGAATAGGCACTACCTTGGTGGCATAATCACTGCCTGCTCCATGTTTGAAAGTCAGTGTATTAATGAAGTTATTCAGCGGTCCGGCAAACTTGTCAATGATAATGGCAATGCCGCCCACCTTCAGGATATCCCCCAGACCGAAGGCCTGGGTAATCGGAACAGCCGCCAGCGAAATAAGACAGAAAACCAGCAAACCGATAACAAAATTCTTCTTCAAGATTCAACACCTCCGTTTGAAATTATATTATTATGTATTCTTAAATATTCGTTATATTATGTGCCAAATCCTGCAGAATGTGGTCGAAATTTATTATTATTGTTTGACTCTTGAGGTATACACTTTCATAATCAAAGGGTTTATCCTTTAATCCACGCAATGATAAATAAGTTTGCATACTTCAGCTAACCTTAAAATAAAAACCCTGTACTACTATAGTACAGGGTTTTGCTTGAAAAGGTTTTATTAGAATTTCCACTGCAAGTTAGCAGCGTATTCATTATCTTTTCCCAGAGAATTATCAAGGGGTTCAAGAGACATGTAATAAACGTTAAGGCCAAGATTTTTGCGGACATCGTGATGGTAAGCATAGGTGAAACCTTTATAGGCCGGGGTAGTAATAGATCCATCGGCCCTTACACCATAGACGTAGCCCACACCATTAGGATAGTAATAACCACCAATTGAAGAGTTATAAGGATCAACAGCGTTAGCCTCTACATGATTATAAGCTACAGTAAAGCTATTTTTCTCCCAGCTGTAAGTTCCGCTAAAATCATATGCTTTATTGCTGCTATTCTCGCTAGATTTAACATATTCGCCGGTCCAAGTTAAGTTACTGCCGGTTTTAACAGTGGTATAAGCGCTCCAAAGGTTGGTACCAGTACTAGCGGTAGATTCCCTTGCGAAGGCCAAGCCAAAATTGATGTCTTTGGTAAGATCAGCATTGAAATCAGCGCCAATCCATCTTGTACGAGGCCATACTTCATTACTATTGGAGTCAGTAACGTGGGTAGCTGCACCACCAATAGCTTTAAAGTTCACCTCGCCAAATTTGGTCGTTGCAACAACACCATCGAAATATGATATCGGGTCAATGTTAATGCCGGCATATACAATGCCGCCTTGACCAAGTTGTGCACCCTGACGTCCAAGTGCAAAAGTCCAGTTATCCATTTTTTCAGAGACGCCAAATTGATCTAATTTAAAGTTGTTATTGCCGTTACTTTTGCCCCAATCACTGTTTCTGCCGGCAATACGAGCAAAAGCAGTAGTGTTGGTATCAATCTTACTGCTGAAGTTGATGCCAATTGATAACTGATTAGCGGTACTCGGATCGGTATTTTTGTCATTGTTGTTACGGTATTCATACTTAATAGTGCCGTTTACGTCGACGGGATCCGCAAATGCGGTGCCAGCGCAGAGAGTGATCATGGCTACAATAGCGGTAGCAATAATTTTTTTGTTCATTTTGTTTTCCTCCTAGGTTTTTTTGAGAATTTACTTTTCCACAATTTGTGAACTGGGCGACATCTGATATCATCGATATCAGGTCACAACTTAATGAACTCAGCCTAAGAAGAGATATGTATTGAGTATCCTTGTTCCCTCAATCTTCTCTTGTTTTAGAAAAAGTTCATATCTATCACCTACTGCAAAGACTGCTCATGGGAAACCTAAGTCGCACCTCCTTTCACCCCATTAGCCCTCTTCAGTGAGAGATCATATATAAATCCAAAATATTAGGATAAATTGCGCTAAATCACGATGGAATTAAATTCTATACAAAAAGTTTTTTTCCTGCTAATTTATTAATTTTTTGTTATTTTTTTATAAGTTTTTTGTTATTTTTTTAGAAAATGTCGAACTATTCAGCTTTGCTATGGGATTCTAAATAACTTTACAGCATAATAAAAGACGTTTATTGTGGTCTATTGTATAAATAGAACTCAATAAGCGTCTTTGCTTATTAAAAATATCTTATTCGCAGGATAAATTGGTTATTTATCACCTATGTGAATGATTTTAGCATTTTTGTTTTTAGAATGCAATACTTTGTCACAATTATTTGTCATTAAATTTTTTTTGACATAAGAGAAACGTTCCGTTTTCGAACAGTAAAGAATTAAGAAAAACGTGTCGTTTTCGTACTGTGAAGAATTTAAGTTACTTTTCGGTTAATACGCAGGTTATTAACTGTTTGCATTTACCCGAAAAGTTATAAATTCCGATACAGCGGGGAAAACCGTAAGGTTTTAAAGCAGAAAGAAAGTAAGTTACTTTCCGGCTCCACAAGATAAAGCGAAATATTTTAGAAAACCCGGAAAGTTATACTTTCTGATACTGTTAAGTTACTTTTCGGTTAAACTGCAGGTAATCAACTGTTTGCAGTCGCCCGAAAAGTTATAAATTCTGATACAGTAAAAATAGAATCCCGGAAGAACCGGGATTCTATTTTTCGATTTAGAACGAATATACCAATTGAGCGATGAAGTTTTTACCATCGCCATCATAACCATCATTGCTCTTCAGGTTATTGTATTGAAGTGACAAAATACCATTTTTGAATACAGTATATTCAAAACCGTATTCAAAGCCTTTTACGTCATTAAGGCTGAAGTAAAACGGCAATGCATCAGTAGTCTGAAGAGTAGTATTATTGAAGAATCCGGGATCAGCCTTTCTATAACCTACCCACAAACCGTAGCTTTGTGGTTTTGCTCCATCAGCACCCATATATTTGACTTTTGCCATCCAAGCTTTAGGATCGGAGCCGCGGTTAACAAAGTTAAGCGCTTTAGCAGCATCAGCACTGTTTTTGCCATACTCAAAAGTAATGCCGATATTCTGAATTCCGGTATACCCAAAGCCTGCAGCCCAGGTTTTAAGTAGATCTTCCTTACTTTTTGCATAAACAAATGTCATATCGAAATTTTTA
>JAEYSJ010000166.1 GCA_023434855.1 Bacillota bacterium
AGGGCATACAAGTCTGCCTCCAGATATTTAACCTGGGTTTTGGTTAGATAATCATCTTTCGAAGAAAAAACGATAGCCTCGGTCCAAAACTCCTTGTTCCGGGCATGATCTCGTAGCCGTGGCAGCACCGGGTCGCCTTGTCCAATATAAAGGACATTGGTTTCCAGATCCTGTTCGTCCTGACCAATAAGCATATAAACCCCTGGCTTATTAGCCATCTCCCGCTTCATAAAACCTTCCAGTTGCGTCCGGGGGAAAATCGTACCATGAATGGTCATATTGGAGATTTCAACGGTCCGTAACCCATTGGGTTGACCATCGGTTAAGAATAAGCGAATTAATTTGCCTGTCATTTGCATCAATCCTCTTTTACGAATTCCCAAACTTTGTCCCAACATACCTTTATGGTTAAGCCTTAGCCTTCAGCACTTCTTTCAACAACTCTAGAGCACTCTCTTCATCGGGATTGTTCGTGCCCAACTCGCCTCGGAAAGCACGAGCCAGGATGGATTTTTTCATATGATCAATTTTGTCGATCACGTCACAAAGTTCTTTGGCTTTTTGCTCGTTTTCCAGGAGGCTGTCAAGAATGCGGACGATTTCTTGTTGTTCAGCGAGGGGTGACAATGGAAGCGCCATATAGATCATTCGTGTTAGTCCTAAATCTTGATTCCCAACTCCATGAGTTTGTTCCTGTGATTGCCTGTATAAAATAGTTGATGCTAAAACATCCCTAATATATTCTGATGATACATATTTTTTAATTATTTTCAATAAAGCAACATGCACCCAAATGCAAAAATCGTCATCTATATCGACTGTAGTTGCTATTCCCGTTGTTCCTCCCTTCGTTAAAAGAACATCACCTAATTCAGGCTTACTACGCTTTATAAATTCATGATAGTCTTCAGTAGATACGTATTTGGCGTCACTAAAATCAATATTTTTATACTTGACGTTTCTTGCAGAAATAATAGGTACTCCAACCTCTTTGTCAACATAATTGGGAGAAAAATGAGGTCCATCTGAAACACTCCACGTTACCTGTCCCAGAGAAACCCACTCCCATGTATTTGGCAAATCAAACAGTTTATCAATTCCTTTTGTTCTACCTTGTATTTCTATTTGAACAGATTTTTTATATGTAAACCTTTTATTATCAGAATTTTTCTTCTGCAAATTACATCGTTCTTCCTCTATCTTGCTTAAAATAGATTTTACGGGTGTTAAGGAATTCTCCTCACGCCATTTCCTGGTCAATTCTCCAGTGAAGGCTTTGTGCAGTATGGCCGATTTTCTGTTTTCAAAAGAGTCTAGGGCGTTTTGGGCCAGTTCTTTGGCACGGTCGAGCTTCTCGAAAAGGGATTCGATTACAGCAACGATTCGTTGCTGTTCGGAGAGCGGGGGAAGGGGAAAAGGTATTTTTTTTATATCCTTGAGATATAATGCTGACACGGCAGTTGAACCGCATAAATTTTTCATGAGATTTTGTAATACTTCTGTCTTTATCGCGAAATTAGCATATTTAGGCACAATAAAATCCGAGACTACCTTAAGAAGAATTACAGTACCCATTAAACAAAATTTCGTATTATGGGAAATTATTGTATTCCTGCCAATTGTCCCTCTACTGCAAATTAGTATATCATCTTCTTGTGGATAGCAACGCTCCCAAGATTTATTCGCAACAGTAAAATCTACATAATCTACTTTAGTAAAATCAATCTCGTCATCCAAAATATTTTTTGCTGTTAAAAGCGGAATACCATTAGTTGCCAGAATCGGCTTAATATGTTCGCCATCGGTTATTTTATCACATATATTATTTAACTTCGTCCACACCCAATTATCCGGCACAGCATAAGGCTGCTCCTCTTCTTTAACCAAAGCCTGCTCCAGTAGTTCGTCCGGCGACAGCTTTTCTTTCTTCGCCATTACTTGCCACCGCCTAGGCTTTTCAGTTCTTTGACTACACTTAAGATTAGGTCCACGGCTTCTTCCAATTGAGCGACTATTTCTTCACCACTTTCCACCGGATCTTGCAGGTCTTCATAGTCGAGTACACTGTCATCACGAATTAGGCCAACATCCAGGCTGTTACCCTTTTCGGCAATCTGTTCTCTCGTAAACAGGTTCCAACGTTCATCCTGAATAGCGGAGCGATCTGGGGCAGTGTAAGCCTGGATGAATCCAGCAAAATGATCCTCTTTAAGCGGCGTGGTCTTACCAAAGCTAGGCATGTTGGTGCGTAAATCATAGACCCAGACTTGCTTAGTATTGTCTTTGTCAGTAGTCCCCCGGGTAAAAAACAATACATTGGTCTTTACTCCCTGGGCATAGAAAATCCCGGTAGGCAGTCTGAGAATAGTATGCAGGTTGCATTTATCCATCAAATCAGCACGAATATTGGCTCCGTCGCCGTCGGCAAACAATACATTATCGGGCAGCACTACAGCGGCCCGCGCCTGATTATTGGGTTTCAATGAACGGTAGATATGCTGGAGAAAGTTTAACTGCTTATTGGAACTGGGATAGACCAAATCGTCACGGGTAGTCCTTTCGCCGCCTTTTTTGGTGCCAAACGGCGGATTGGTGAGCACGACGTCATAACCTTTCATGCTTTTGCCCGCATTGGACAAGGTATCTCCAAAAACAATTTCGCCTTCAATATCATGCAGCATTGCATTCATAAGCGCCAGCCGATGGGTATCATGTACCAGTTCGCAGCCAGTGAATGCCTTTTGTTTCTGGAATAGCTGCACATCTACTGGCAAGTCCATTAAGCCGTCGGTCTGATCTTTGATATGCCGATCAGCGGCAATCATAAAGCCAAACGTACCGCAGGCAGGGTCATTGCAGAGTTCCCCCACCTTGGGATTAATAAGCTTCACCATGATATCAATCAAGACCCTTGGGGTAAAATACTGACCTGCCCCGGATTTCTTCTCATTAGCGTTTTTCTCTAGCAGTCCCTCATAGAGGTTGCCAAGTCCCTCTTCTTTCGCCGAATACCAGTCCAGATCATCAATAGATTTAATGATCTTTTCCAGATTCTTCGGCTCTTCAATATTCGAGCGTGCCCCGGAATAGATCTCCCGGACTCTGCCGGTACTGTTTTCTCCTAAATCATTTAACAGCCTGTTGTAGAATTTCTTTAGGTCTGTTCCTTGTTGTCCGGCCAGCTTATCCCAGCGGTACTCGGCAGGAATTTGACTGTCGGTATCGGTCTCTTTAGCCATTTTTAGAAAAAGAATATAGGTAAGCTCAGTCACATACTGATGATAGGTAATGCCATCATCCCGCAGGACGTTGCATAGGTTCCACAGTTTGGCTACGATTTCTTGATTTGTCACTGATTATGCGCTCCAATCGTCATATAGATAATCATTAAGTTCTGCGATGATTTCTGCTAATTTGTTGCCAAAAATTTTGTTGATAACTTTGTAACCGCCCTTTGATTTGAATGCCCCGGTTTCAAAGGTATCGACCGCCAGAATACTCTCATTCAAAAGATGCTTTTCAATCCGCCCCAGCCAATCCAGCTCCATTTTATTAAAGCGATGATTTTGCTTAAGCTTATTCACGGCATTTTTGATTCGCTGTTCATGGCTGATCAAGGGTGAGCCAAGCGATAGCCGGCGAATAAAGGTAATAATATCAGCCGTAATCTCTTCATTGCGCAGTTCTCTCCAGGCTGAATTGAGCTGAACCTCCGTAAACCGGTTACGGTCAAGCTCTAGCTTTAGACTTTTTAAAGTCTCACGGGTAAGCTCTTTGGGTCTGGTGCAGACAATATTGAGCGCAGCAATTTTATCTTTATTGTCTTCCACAAAACGTTTGAATTCTTCCAAATAGTCTTGCGGTTTTTGGGCATTGCCATAGCCTCTGGTATGATAGAGCAGTTCGTCTTCCTTAAAGGATACAACTGTTGCTTTTCCCGGATTGTAGCCGCCTTCATTCAGAAGTTCAAACAGGCGTTTATGCTCCAGAATATGGTCTTGAGCCTTCTCGGTGGTCAGCGTTTGCAGGGTCTCAATAAATTGGGCTGGATTTTGACCGCCCGATAGGTCAATAAAATGCTCCAGCAGTTGGCTGCTGACTTTTCGTTTGGCTCGCTGCAGCTTGGCGATAATCAGGTCAAGCTGATTTTTCTTTTGGGCTTCGGTTTCCAGTACTTCCAGCCCGTTAATCAGGTCGGCAAAGGTAGCACCTTTATTGGCTACTACTGGCTTCATAGTGCTTAACGGTTCTAAGGATTCATACACACCTACCGGGTCAAAGATTTCAAAGTGTGTCTTATCAATATCGGAACACAGCCGTGTCGCCCGGCCCAGCATTTGTTCAAACAAAATTCTTGACTTTACCCGGCGCATAAACACCAAGGTGGATATTTCAGGAACGTCAATTCCGGTTGTCAGCAAGTCAACGGTAACAACAAGATTGGGGTATTTCTCATTTTTAAACTTTTTAATGGCTTCCAGTACTTTCTTCTTGTTGCCACCAGCCACCGAGCCGGTGATTTTCATAATGGCATCACGATCTACGCCATATTCCTGGTAGATTTCCTTTAGAAGTTTGACGATCAGGTCGGCATGCGCGTCGTCCACGGCAAAAATCAACGTTTTGCCCTGACCGTCCGGGTTAATATATTTGGTAATTTCCTCTAATACCGTTTTATTAAACGATTCGGTAATGACTCTCCGGTTAAAACTTTCTATATCAAAACTCAGTTCGTCTTCCAGCTCATGGCTGTTGGTAATTTCTCCGGTAACCGGATCATATAAGGCAACAATATCACCTTTGCAATAACGAATGCCTTCCAAAGCAAGCTTGGTTTTCAGGGTATGGGGGGCATCATGATCGACCAAATAGCCTTCAATGACGGCTTCACGATAGGTATAGTTAAACACAGGAGTGCCGAATATTTCTGTGGTATGGAGGGCCGGAGTGGCGGTAAGCGCTATTTTTACAGCATCAAAATATTCAATGACTGTCCGGTATTTACTGACATAATCCTCTTGATTCCGATACAACAGTTCCTCTTCGCCCATTTCTTTGTCCAGGATATAGCCCCGGTGAGCTTCATCAATCACAATCAAATCATAGTCAGTAACAGCAGGCATGCTTTCCCCCTCAGCATACAGGATTCTTTTGACAAGACTCTGAACTGTGGCGACGTGGATTTTGGTTTCTTTGTCAATCTCCTTATCTTCCAACCCTTTAATATTATAAATTTCATCTAGGGTCATTAAGTCTTCCAATTTGACTTCCTTAAAGACATCCTGAGCCTGTTCCCCTAACGCGGTGCGATCAACCAGAAACAGCACTCGTTTAAAACGGCTAGTTTTGATTAAGCGATAGATCAGACCTAAAATCGTCCGGGTTTTCCCTGTCCCGGTGGCCATTGACAATAACACAGTCTGCTTACCTTCGGCTACGGCTTGCTCAGCCGACTGAATGGCTTTTATTTGATAATCCCGTAAGTTCAAGCCATCCTTATCGCTCAACAGATCATAGCTGGTATTGGCCAATACCTGATTGGCTTTATCTATATCCTGTGCCAAGAGTTCAAGCAAGCCCTGCGGACTTGGCCAGCCTTGCAGCGCTTTAGCAAGATTAGTGGGTTTACGGGCATCCAAAAACCAAATGCCGGATTTTGTTTCCAGCTGTTTTAAATACTTGCGTCCATTGGTGGCAAAGAGAAACGGAACCTGATAGTCGCCCCATTGATGGATGCGATACTCGGCATGCTCCACTTTTATCTTTTGGGCATACTCTTTGCATTGATAATCGATCACGGCTGGGACGTCTGTCAAATGACGCTTGGCCTCAACAACACCAACCAATTGGGTTCCAACAAATAGCGCATAGTCGACAAAACCTCTGCCGCCTACCATTGAATCGGTCGGCCATTCAGCAATAGCCAGATTTTTGCCACGTTGCGGTCTTATGCCCTTAGAATAGCGAATATGAAGGGAATCGGCTTCCCAGCCAACTTGCCTGAGCTGTTCGTCGATGAGATAACGGGTTTCTTTTTCGGAAAGATTAATTTTTTCTGCCGACGAAATGCTCTGTTTTCTACGATCCGCAATGGATATAAGCTTATCATCAGAAATAGTTTGCTTAATCGTCTCCGTAAGCTCTTTGATTTTTTCTTCCTGACGCTTATTAACAGCACTAAGATCTACGTTATTCGCGAGAGCATCGGGTTTAACAAAAGCTACCGGCTTATAATCCCAGTCTCCATAAGTCTGCATAAACCAACCACCAAGCTTATAGGCAAACTGAATTAATATCATCGCCTGCTCTGTTGATTCATAGCCATCATGAGCTGCTTTATTGCGCGTCTTTCTGAGGGCATAAAGAATATCGTCAATATCTTTCGGGAGAAGCCCTTCATTTTTGAGAATCTTAATCCGATTAGCATGTGTATTATCCACCTGCGGCTCGGCGATATGATCTAATACAAAGATTAGCCGCACAATAGACTCAGCAAATAAACCTAGTTTAATAAAACACGAATTGGAGTCGGTGTAAATATATCTTTCAGCTATCATTCCTATAGAAGTAAGCAGCGGCCATCGTTCTTCTAAAAAAGAAAAGTTAGATTTCAAAAAAGTCACCCTCCGATTGTAAGTTACATCAGATAAGCAAATTCATCTCTAAAAGCTATATACCAATATCTTTATGTTTCGCTAAAAAGTGCCATCTTCCTGTGTTGTTACGTCGAGAAGCATAGAGAAAATCATACGCTAAAGGTAATGATTGATATAATAAAAAAGACATCCAGCATCGGATGTCTTTTACCCTTTTCGTCCGACTTACACGGACTCATCAGTAGGCTTGGCCTATAAGGCGAGATGGCTA
>JAEYSJ010000171.1 GCA_023434855.1 Bacillota bacterium
GAAAAAACGTAGGGGTACATGCTTGCAGTAAATTATATAAAAAGTTTTTATTCGATAATGCCCGATACCCAGTAGGCCATATTATAGAAGATGCTTTTATTGTATTAGATTTACTAAGTCAAGTGAAAAAAGTTGTTATTGATTCAACACCAAAATATTATTACTTTCATAGAGAAAACAGTATTACAATGAGTGCTTTTTCGGAAAAAGATTATGATCTTCTTGATTCTTACAACAAAAATTTAACTATAATAAAAAATAACCATGAATATACAGGACTGTTGGAAGTTGCTGAATATAGGTATTGGTGGGCATATTTTACTTTATTAAACCGACTTGCAGCTGATCACAAGATAAATCGAAAAAACTATACAGAGCTAAAAAATGAAATAAAAAAAATGATTGCAAAGAATTATTTTTCTATAATCAAAAATAAATATCAGTCAATTGGTAAGATAATAGCTTTTACTTTTATTGTATTTTCGGTTGATTTATATATTAGAACCTATCATTTTTGGTTTCATAAAATTCGACAATAAATTAATTGCATTTTAAATTTTGTTCACTGGCGGGAGATATATGTTTTTTTGGATTTTATTGTATTTTATTTATATTTTAATTTTTTTTAGTGCTAGTATTTTTCTATCAGAGAAAAATAAAAAATATACTGCAATACTATTACTCAGTATTTTAACGCTTTTTTCCGCTTTTCGTTACGGTATTGGTGTTGATTATTTTTCTTATGAAACGCTATATTATAGTGATTTTACTTATAAAGAACCTTTTTTTGACTTTGTTATTTCTATTTTAAGATCTGTTGGGTTTTCTTCCCAAATGATGTTTTTTGTTTATGCTTGTTTAACCAGTTTTTGTTACTGGCAAGCAATTACATCATATTTTTCTAAAGCTCAACATTATTTATTATCTGTTATGCTTTATGCGGTTATTGATACATTATGGCTTTTCTCAATGAATGGCATGCGACAGGGTTTATCGGTGGTATTAATTTTCTGGGCAGTTAGCTTTTTATTTAAAAAGCAATTTAAAAAATTTATTCTTTTGTGGATTTTTGCGGTTTTAGGGCATTATGCTGCGATTATAACATTAATTATGGTAGCTTTCTATAAAATAAACATTAGAAAACCTATTCATATTATAATAATGATCTTTGGTTTTTTCTTAGGAACATATGTTAATTTAGGTGATGCTCTGATTCCGATTTTGTATTGGTGTAATGATGTGTTCGGTATAGGACTTAAATATGTTAATTATCTTACGCTATTAACACAAGATTCTATTGTCAGAGAGGGTGGGACAGGATTAGGTATAATTTTCACTGTTATTATATCTATATTGATTATACTTTTTTTAGATAAAAAAATAGAATTAAATAACTTTATTTGTAACATGCTTACAGTGGCAATTGTTATAAAGTCATTCTTTTGGTTTTCAGAGGCATTTATCAGATTAAGAGGCTTTTTCGAGATTTTTTTAGTACTTGGAATTGTTGTTGGTTTAGAAAGATTTAGTAAAAAACATAGAGTATATTTAGCGTTAGTTTTAATTTTGATTTATTCAATTATGGAACTGAATTATTTAAATGGTTTATCAAAGGATTACGAGATTACCTATATAATGAATTTTAATTTATTAGATTGAATTTAAGTTTTTTTTATATAAGGATGGAAAAGTGTGGAACAAAAAGCAATCGCAATATCAATAATAATTCCTGTTTATAATGCCGAGTTATATTTAAATACATGCATAGAAAGTGTGCAGCAGCAAAGTTTGAAAGATATTGAAATCATTTGCATTGATGATGGTTCAACAGACATGTCGCCGCAGATATTACAAAAAATAAAACATCTCGATAACAGAATGATTGTTGTAAACCAAGAGAATAAGGGTGCCGGACATGCAAGAAATTTGGGGATTTCTATTGCATCTGGAGAATATGTTGCTTTTATGGATGCCGATGATTGGTATCCTTCTAATGAGGTTTTAGAATTATTATATTATAGCGCAAAAAAGTCACGAGTTAATGTGTGTGGTGGGCAAATTAATAAGGTTATAGATGGACAAGAATTTATCCTTGATGATGATATTTTAAGAAATTATAGTGGGAATTTAAATTACAAAGATTTTCAGTTTGATTTTTATTTTACAAGATTTATATATAAATTAAGCTTTTTAAAACAAGAAAAGATCTTATTTCCCTCATACAAAGTTTACGAAGACCCGCTTTTTTTAGTAAATATTATGATAAAGACAGAGGTGTTTTTTTTAATTCCTAATATCGTTTATATGTATAGAGGACAACATAAACCTAGTCTATGGAATGCGGTAAAAATCAAAGAATTGTTATTGGGTTTCATTAATATGTTGGAAATTAGTCGAGAATATCACTTGTACGTATTGCAAAAGAAAATTCTTAACAGACTTGATAGTCTTTATCTCAAAAGACTTCTAAGGGAAATAAAAGAAGAGGATTTAGAAGTATTACAATTACTTATTCAGATAAACAATTTGATTACATGGGAAAAATTAAAAAAAGATAAAGAGAAAACCATACTAAAAGTTTTAGATTTAAAAATATTTCGAGGAAAATATCTAGGAACTAATATTTTTATTTTTAAAGAAAGTATTGTAGCCAAAATATACAGGCTAATAGAAATATATCAATTAAATGGACATCGTTTTATAAAAATAAAACTTATGCATTATATAAAAAGTTTTATGCCATATTTAAAATATATAAAAGGAGAATAGTTAATGAATATTGCCTTAATTATTGCTGGTGGAAGTGGAAAAAGAGCAGGACAAGATATACCAAAACAATTTATTAATATTTATGATAAACCTGTTATTATTTACACACTGGAAGGTTTTCAAAAGCATCCTGAAATTGATGCGATTGAAGTTGTTTGTATTGATGGTTGGCATGATATTTTGCGTGCCTATGCGAAACAATATAATATAACAAAATTAAGATGGATAGTATCCGGTGGAGAAACAGGTCAGGAATCTATTCGGAATGGAGTCTACTTTCTAAAAGATACGTGTAAAGAAGATGATATTGTGATTATTCACGATGGAATTCGACCGATGATTGAAGAAGAAGTCTTATCAGATGTAATTGTTAAATGTCGTCAGTATGGAAATGGAGTAACTTCATTACCATATAATGAACAGATTTTTAGAATCATAGACGAGAGGTCAACAAAAGAATATATTCCTAGAGACAGCTTAAGAAGGGTTCAAACACCACAAGCTTATACCTTTGGTAAGCTATTATGGGGATATGAAGAAGCCTTTTCAAAGAATATCGGCATTCATGGATCATCCTATACAAATACGATGATGGTTGATTTAGGAGAAACCTTATATTTTGCAAAAGGCTCTGATAAAAACATAAAAATTACAACAAGTGATGATTTTGAATTATTTAAGGCTTTACTTACCACTAAAAAAAGTAGTTGGATGAAATGAGGGATTGAGTATGTTTGAAGGTTCATCTTTATATCAAAAAGATGTAGAATTAATTTCAAATGCTGATTTGCCTTGGGAGCAACTTAACAATAAAAGTGTTCTCATTGTAGGAGCTAGTGGGTTAATCGGTACTTTTTTAATTGATGTATTGATGTTAAGAAATCAAAAAAGCAAACTGAATTTGAAGATATACGCAGCCGGGCGCAATAAAGAAATTGCTGTGGAAAGATTCTCTAAATATAAGGATTCTGATTTGTTCAGTTTTGTCGAGTTAGATGTAAATCAACCGTTAGATTTAGATATATCATTTGATTATATTCTCCACGCGGCAAGCAATACCCATCCTAATGCTTATGCTAGTGATCCCGTGGGCTCTATTATGACAAATTTATTGGGAACTCACCATCTCCTAGAATATGCAAAAAGAACAAATATAAAACGGTTTATTTTTTTATCTACAGTGGAGATATACGGCCAAGCATATAAACCAGAAGATACGTTTGATGAACAATACTGCGGATATATAGATTGTAATACTGTTCGAGCTGGATATCCTGAAGGTAAACGCGCAGGTGAGTCGCTCTGTAATGCATATAGGGAAAAATATCAAATAGACATGGTTATTCCAAGGCTATCTAGAGTATATGGACCTACTATGCGTTTAGATGACAGTAAAGCAATGTCGCAATTTATTTTGAATGGTGTTCATAATGAAGATATAATTTTAAAAAGTGAAGGTAAACAATTATTTTCTTATTGTTATATAGCGGATGCAGTTATGGGAATCTTATATGTGTGGTTAAAAGGAAAATCAGGAGAGGCTTATAATATTGCAGATATAGATGCCCCTATGAGCTTAAGGGAAATTGCAGAGTGTATTGCGAAACTGGTGGGGCAGCAGGTAGTTTTTGATTTGCCGGATGCAAATGAACAAAAGGGCTTTTCGAAGGTGATGATAGGTATCATGGATAGTAAAAAAGTACAAGCACTAGGTTGGAAACCGTATGACAATTTAAAATCGGGTATAACGAAGACCATTCAAATATTAAAGGCAGGAAATTAAGGCCCCAAATACCGCTTTGAGCAACCCTCCATTTTGCATAGCAGTTTAGCAAAAAGATGCCCTATTGCCAGGCTAGAGCGTATAAACGATTTTGTCAGGCGTATAAATAGACTCAATAGGAGCTAGTATGATTTATTTTTTTAAAGCAGTCGCGAGTTTTATACTGCCACCGGGAATTTTTATTATTATTCTTACCGGGTGCGGCTTTTTGCTTGGCCGTTCGCGGCGGATGATTGCTTGCTTGCTGGGATGCTGTGCTTTACTGTTGTACCTGTTGTCTTGCTCTTTGGTTAGCGAGATTTTACTTCGTAGTCTGGAGAGTCAATACAATCCGCCAGCAGAAATTAGGGGGGATGCCGTCATCGTTCTTGGCGGCGGGGCCACGCTGGATACTCCTGATATAGATGGGAAAGGCCACTTGGCCGCTCGCGCAGCGAGTCGGTTAATGACCGGTATTCAACTGCAGCGCCAATTGGATGTTCCGCTGCTAGTTGCCGGCGGACAGGTGTTTGCCATCTCCGGACAGGAAGCACAGATTATGCGTCGAGTGGCAGTAGGCTTGGGTGTGCCTTCAGAGCGGATTATCGTTGAGACAGAGAGCTTAAATACGGAACAAAATGCCCGCAATGTCAAGGCGATTTTGCAGAAGAATGATTTCCGGTCGCCTATCCTGGTGACATCAGCTTTCCACATGCCGCGAGCGGTTTGGTTTTTTGAACGTCAAGGCGTCACGGTAACTCCCTATCCGGGAGATTATCAGGTAAATCAGACGGGTACCATTAACTGGTTTCAATTATTGCCGCAGGAAGGGGCTTTTCGCAATAGCTGTCTGGCCTTGCGGGAATACCTCGGACTATTGGGCGCCAGGGCAATTGTTTATGAAAAATGATAGAAATAAGGAGGTGAGCAGGGTTTACCTGCGCCATAACATATTATACTAGTAATGTCAATGGATAAAAGGTGGTTATATCGTGAAAAGACGGTTTCCCTTAGTAAGAAGGGCGCTTTTGTTGTTTGGCGATACCTTTGTAATAGTGGCTGGATTTGCAGTTGCAGTATGGCTGAATAGTCTGGTTAAAACAACACCGCAGTTAATGCTTGCAGCTTATTATCCTTTGTTGCCGGTGATGGTTATTTCCGCCTGGGTGTTGCTGGCGGCGAATAGTTTACTGTCAATTGTTCGTATGGTTGCCTCTCAGGTGATTATCAGTGTCGGCGTCACCGTGTTGCAGCTTTGGATAATCATGATGGCGGTCAGCTTCCTGCTTGGAACCAGCGGTTCCCGCGCTGCTTTTTTTTGGGCGGCTGTCTTTCAGTTTATCGGGTTGTCTATCTGGAAATACAGTATCTGGCGGCTGGAAAAGGCGAGATTACAGCCTAAGCACGCGCTGATTATTGGTTCGCCAGCGGATAGGGGGCGTATTGCCAGGCGGCTGGCGGGGCAGGCATTTTCTCATTATACGATCAGTCAGTGTCCGTTGCAGCTGTGCGAACCGGATAGTGCCTGGCAGGAGGCTGTCTGTGAGACAGATCTGTTGATTATTACCGCTGATGTTCCGTTGGCGGATAAAGCACGGCTGGCGCAGCAGGCGCATGAACACGGTAAGCAAGTGGCGCTTGTACCGGATTTTTATGAATTATTTTGTTTGAATACCGAGTTGGACAAATACGATGATATCCCTGTTTTTCGAGCTAAGTATCCACGCCCGACGCTGGAAAACCGGATCTTGAAACGGGGACTTGATATGGTAGTGGCAATTACATCTCTAGTGATGCTGTGGCCTTTGTTTATTGTACTCGCCGTGGCGATTAAGCTAGATAGCAGGGGACCGGTTTTTTATACGCAGATCCGCACCGGCAGGGATGAAAAGCCGTTTACGATTTATAAGTTTCGGACTATGCGCAGTGATGCCGAAGCTCTGACTGGGCCTGTGCTGGCAACAGAGAATGACCCCCGGATTACCCGCCTTGGCAGGTTAATGCGGGCGACGCGTCTGGACGAATTGCCTCAGTTATTCAATGTCGTGCACGGCGAGATGAGTATTGTAGGCCCGCGACCAGAGAGACCGGTGTTTGTCGAGCAGCTTAAACAGACCATTGCCAATTATCATTACCGGCATAATGTAAAGCCTGGTATAACCGGCTTTGCCCAGGTATATGGCAAATATAACACTCTACCGGAAGACAAGCTGATTTATGATTTGATGTACATTCAGCGTTGTTCTGTGCTGGTCGACTTGTCAGTAATGCTGCAGACGGTGAGGGTACTGTTGTTGAAAGACAGCACTGCTGGCGTTGCTGCTAATGAGAGCAAATTGACACAGGGTATTAGCGGCTGACGGAGTTAAAGTGCAAGAAACTATATATTGTCTCTTTTTAGTTTGCAAGATATAAAGGAGCGTAGTATGAATATTTTAGTTACAGGAGGAGCTGGATATATTGGCTCTCATACTTGTGTTGCCTTACTGGAAGCAGGCCATGAAATAGTTATTGCTGATAATCTATCTAACAGCAAAGTCGAGACTTTAGATCGAATCAAGGAGATTACCGGCAAGGAAGTATGTTTTTACCAAATAGATGTGACCAATGAAGAAGCAGTTAATGCTGTCTTTTTCCAGAAGCCGATAGATGGGGTTATTCATTTTGCTGGACTTAAGGCTGTAGGAGAGTCAGTAACTAAACCTTTAGGGTATTACTATAACAATGTCGTTAGTACACTGGTTTTGGCTAAAATGTGCAGCAAATATGGTGTTAATCGATTTGTATTCAGCTCATCGGCCACTGTATATGGTGATAATAAAGTTCCTTTTGTGGAGTCTATGGACCTTTTTCCTACAACCAACCCATATGGTGAAACGAAGGTAATAAGTGAGCGAATTCTTACAGATTTTGCAAAAGTGAATCCAGCGTGCTCTATCGCATTATTGAGATATTTTAATCCCGTAGGAGCTCATGAAAGCGGCTTGATTGGTGAGGATCCCTCGGGTATACCCAATAATTTGATGCCTTACATTACGCAGGTAGCCAAAGGAAAGCAAACTAAATTGCGCATCTTTGGTGATGATTATGCAACAATTGATGGTACAGGCGTACGGGATTATGTCCACGTTTGTGATTTGGCACAAGGACACGTAGCGGCTTTCAATAAGAGTACTCCAGGGATACATGTCTATAATTTGGGGACAGGTCTTGGTACAAGTGTGTTGCAACTGGTAAAAGCCTTTGAGCAGGCTAATAATATAAAACTACCATATGAGATAGTAGAAAGAAGAGCAGGAGATATTGCCGAGTGTTATGCAGATGTTTCGAGAGCTAAGCGGGACTTGGGCTGGACAGCCAAACTCGGTCTAGTAGAAATGTGCAGAGATGCCTGGCGATTTGAAAAGAGAAAATCAAGAAGAACGAATTTATCCAAAAGAATATAACGGTGCATCCCTGCTGGAAACCCCGCTGGTATTTTGCAGAGGTACGGATGAGGCGAAAAGCGAATTTACTTTCTCCATGTATCAACAGATAAGTTTGATACTTAGGAGCAACTTGCTTTTTTATGGAGGAGACACCAAACGCACCAGACTCTACTTATCCAGCACGTAAAGCCGCATCTGACCATCTTGTTGCGGGCTTGTTTTCATCCATATGAGAGTACTTGTGGTAATGATCTTAATGTGTATGAAACAGGACAAAATGTCAGCAATTGGCTAATATATTATCGATAGTTAACGGATATCTATGTAAGGCAACTAAAGCAATAAGGATGATAAAATATGTACAATATAGCAGTAGCAGGAACCGGTTATGTTGGCTTGGTAGCGGGAGTTTGCTTTGCGGAAGTCGGACATCATGTTACCTGTGTCGATATCGACGAACAAAAGGTCAGTAGGATGAAGCAAGGCTTTTCTCCAATTTATGAGGCAGATCTCGAGAGTTTAATGCAAAAGAACTATGCAGCAGGCAGATTGACCTATACGACTGATTATGCAGCTGCTTATCAGGATGCAGATGCAATCTTTATTGGTGTTGGAACACCGGAGCAGCCGGATGGCTCTGCCGATCTTTCCTATATTGCAACAGTAGCCAGGCAGATAGCGGAGACGATTCAAAAGGATTGTCTTGTTGTGGTAAAATCCACAGTGCCAATCGGGACAAACGATAAGGTAGAGCAGTTTATAAAAGACTTTTTGTTTAATAATGTAAACGTTGAAGTTGCTTCGAATCCTGAATTTCTTGCTCAAGGGACAGCAGTGTATGACACATTGCATGCAGCGCGAATCATTATTGGCACCGAAAGTCAATGGGCGGAAGCGTTGCTTACGAAAATCTATGAGCCGTTTGGTTTGCCAATTGTTTCCGTCAGCCGACGTTCAGCCGAGATGATCAAATATGCATCTAATGATTTTCTGGCACTGAAAATTTCCTATATGAACGATATTGCCAACCTTTGTGAATTGGTGGGCGCTAATATTCAGGATGTTGCCAGGGGAATGAGCTTTGATGAACGGATCGGCAGTAAGTTCTTGAATGCCGGTATTGGCTATGGCGGTTCCTGCTTCCCAAAAGATACGAAAGCGCTGGAATATTTGGCCAGACAGTATGGATATGAATTAAAAACAGTCAAAGCAGCCATTGATGTAAATGCTGCGCAGAAGACGATTTTGTACAAGAAGGCCAGCAGTCGGCTGATTACCTTTAACGGTCTAAAGGTAGCTGTTTTGGGACTCACTTTTAAGCCTGGAACAGATGATCTTAGGGAGGCACCATCTCTCGAAAACATATCGCTGCTTTTGGAGCAAGGTGCGGATATTTACGCCTATGATCCTATTGGTACGGATAACTTTAGAAAAATCTATCCTGAAGGGAAAAACTCTAGAGGAAATATCCGATATACGAACAGTATAGAGGATGCCTTAGAAGGGGCAAATGTCTGTTTTATCTTTACAGAATGGGCTGAAATCAAGGCGGTGCGGCCTGTACGTTACAAACAATTGATGAGAACAGCGCTGGTCTATGATGGACGAAATATATACAGCATTCAGGACATGCAGGATGCCGCTGTAGCGTATTATTCTATCGGCAGAAACTAGGTAGATCTTAAAAATACTCTTGGCAGTCTATCGTTTCAGGATAGACTGCCTTTTCATATACTAAAAGATAACAGCATATGTATAATCGTCTTAAGTGAGCGGAGCATAATACTCATATATGGCAAGAAGGTTTCATGCCATAAAGTGTTGAACCATTATATGCTGATAAAATCCAGGTTTTAGGCATTTATTATTTAATGTAAGAATAAAACTTCGGCTGAGGGAGATATGTAAATGAAAATTGTTATATTAGCCGGCGGAGGTGGAACCCGCCTTTTTCCTTTATCGCGGCAAGGATATCCCAAGCAGTTTTTAAGAATTGATAATGAACAATCTTTGCTGGCACAGACAGTTCAGCGTTTTTTACCGGTAGCTGACGCTAACGATCTGATTATCGTTACAAATAAAGAATATCTCCATCATGTGCAAGCGGAGTTGAAAGCTTGCGGAGCTGAAGGTGCGCATATTCTCCTGGAACCGGTTGCTAGGAATACTGCACCGGCAATCGCTCTGGCAGCACGGTATTGCATGGATCAGCTAAACGCCTCATCTGATGAGGTTATCTTTGTAACACCCGCAGATCACATTATTCGACCAGTAACGGCGTTTTGCAAAACAGTATGCTTAGCAGTTGAAATGGCAAGTCAGGGGAAGATTATTACCTTTGGAATTAAACCCGATAAGCCGGAAACAGGCTACGGCTATATTCAGGCGGGAGAACCTTATGGTAGTGGTTTTGTAGTCGATTCTTTTCGGGAAAAGCCAGATAGTACAACGGCTGAACAATATGTAATGTCCGGCAATTGTTACTGGAATTCAGGTATGTTCGGACTGAGTATTGGGTGCTTGCAAGCGGAGCTAGACTCTTTCGCCCCAGAGATTGCTGGATTAGCTGCTAAGCCTTGGGCAGAGGTCGTTGAAAACTTTGCCGATATGCCAAATATTTCCTTTGACTATGCTATAGCTGAGAAGTCACAGAATGTAGTGATGATTCCACTCGCCATCTATTGGAATGATATTGGCTCATGGGATGCGATCTATGATGTTTTAGATAAAGATGAGAATGGTAATGCGCTGCAGGGCGATTGCCTGTTAGTAGATTCAGCAAATTCCTTGGTACTTGGGCATAGCCGGCTAATTGCGGGGATTGGCTTGGAAGATCTCTTGGTAGTTGAAACTGATGATGTCATTCTAGTTGCTAAAAAGGGTGAATCTCAAAAGGTAAAGGAATTAGTTGCGGAATTAAAAATAAGAGGACGATCAGAAGCTGATCTTCCTACTACTGTCCATCGTCCATGGGGAAGTTATACCGTTTTAGGGGAAGGGCCAGGATATAAAATGAAGAAGATTGTTGTTACTCCTGGTGAACAATTGAGTTTACAAATGCATTATCACAGGAGTGAACATTGGATAGTAACAGGTGGATCTGCGCAGGTGATGATCGGTGATGTGGAACAAATGGTTCATGAAAACGAAAGTGTATTTATTCCCATGTCTACTAAACATCGATTGAAGAATCCGGGCAGGATTCCATTGGAAATTATCGAAGTACAGAATGGCAAGTATTTGGAAGAGGATGATATT
>JAEYSJ010000226.1 GCA_023434855.1 Bacillota bacterium
GTCAGTAATCACTAAATTGGCGTATTCATCTAAACTTCCGGATTGCCGGGCATAACCTTCTAAAGCATCCCATGCCGCTTTGCCATTTTCATAAACGACAAGATTACTATACCCCGAAGCAGTTAGAGTGCTGCATAAAAGTTCGCGCAGCATTTTTGAATCTTCGGCGACAACAATTTTTTTGTCGGTCCTTTTTTGCATCGTTTCTCCACTGGCTTTCGGTGTAAATTGCAGTTTTCGGGCAATTTCCGGGCTAATTTCCGTCAATATCTGTTCGAAATCAAGCAGTACAATTAGTTTGTTGTCCATTTTAATAATACCTGTGGCAACTTGTTCATCCGCAACCTGAGGCAGCGGTTCCATATGCTCCCAGGATATGCGGTGAATACGTAAAACATCGTTTACAAGAAAGCCGATAAAAGTCTGATTGAATTCGCAAATAATGATATGTTGTACTTTTTCTGCAAATTTTTCACTTGCCAGACGTGTTCCGAGATTAACCAGCGAAATAATTCGACCGCGCAATTGCACTATTCCGTCTACGCAAGCTGGAAGTCCAGGAAGCATAGTTACGGGAACGGGATTAATAATCTCGCGAACTTTCGCAACGTTAATGCCATAAAAAACGTCGCCTACGGTAAACTCAACAATTTCAAATTCGTTAGTGCCCGATTCAAGTAAAATACCCTCTTGGTTGCTATTTGTCATTTTACACCGTCCCTAATTAATTTCCGTCCTTATCTTTATCTAACCATAAATCCAACTTTCCTTTGTCAACCCACCAGCGTCGCCCTATTTTTATTCCAGGAAACTCCCTATGTCTAACTAAATTATATATTTTTTGATCAGGCAGATTAAGATAAGCTGCAACTTCCTTTATCGTAAGAAACTTTGATTCCACAGTTACCATCTTTTTTAAGCCACCTACATTCCGTAAATGTATTAGTTATTACCATCATCCATCCACATTATAACAACCGATTCTGGACATTTTCTGGACAAAATTGATATTATTTTACAAAATATGCGCAAAATATGTAAAAAAAATAGACTGTCGACAAATATTTTCGGCAGTCTATTAGAAACAGTTTTATTCTAAGGCCTTTAAAATTTCGTTATCAAAATTTTCATCTTTAATTATGCACATCTTCGCTCCCTGGGATAAAATACTCTGTATGACATCTTTATTATTTTCACCCGTCAGAATAATAAAAGGCAGGTTCGGCAGCGTTTCATGCACTTGCAGCATCAATTCCATTCCCGTAATATCCGGCATATTCATATCGGAAATGACAGCCAAAAATCCCGGGTCACTCCCAAGAATATTCAACGCCTCGAAGCCATCTTCGGCACCTACCGTTTCATATCCGGCAGCTTCGAGCACCAAAGCCGTCATCTCTCTCACCAAACCGTCATCTTCAACAACCAAAACCCTTTTTTTCATTCCAGTCACCCATTTTGTATATTTTTTGCAAGAACAATCTGGTTCCTGCCCATTTTTTTAGCTTCATAAAGCGCAGCATCCGCCGCCGCAAAAAAATTTGTCTCATCACTATAACCAGGCATTTCTGACAAGCCGCAGCTAAAGGTCGCAGTAAATGAATCATTCGGTGCTTCGTGGTGAATTCGTGCAAAACTCTTATGAATTTCTTCAATAACTTGATATCCGTAATCTGCAGATGTATCCGGCAAAAGAATTGCAAACTCATCCCCGCCCATCCGGCCTATAATATCACTTTTGCGCAGCCGCTGCTTTAATAACCGTGACAATGCGATTATCACCATGTCACCGGTAGCATGTCCATAAGTATCATTTATCGTTTTGAAATAATCCAAGTCTAATATCGCCAGCGTAAGCGGACTATTACAACGCAAAGAACCGGAAAATTCCCGCTCAATATACCCTTTCATCGTGGTATGGGTATACAGCCCGCTCAAACCGTCACATACCATTAACGAGCGCAACATACGCATCCTTTCTGCGCGGATGCGCACAGATGAAATGAAATGTTTCGGCTCAACCGGTTTACTCATAAAATCGTCTCCACCAGTCCTCATAGCCTCAAGCTGTAACTCAAGCTGCATCTCACCAGACAAAAAAACAATCGGAATACTTAAATAAGCCGGAACCTGCCGGATAACTTTTGCTAAGCTATAACCGTCACACCCAGGCATATTAAGATCAAGTAAAATCAGGTCAGGATTAAAACTATCAATGCTGTCAAGTATCTTTAAAGGATCAGTTTCAATGTACGCCTGCATGCCATGCTGTTCCAAAAGCAAGGAATGATATTTTGCCACCGTTTTATCATCATCAATAATTAAAATCCGGTATTGTTCCTGCTCTTGCTTATAAATCAGCTTATCAAGGGTTTCTAACAAATCCAGCATTCTCACCGGCTTCAAAAAATAAGCGTCGCCGCCGACCTTGACCGCTTCTGACCGGGCAGTAATGTCATTCCGCATCGAAATAAATACTACCGGGATATACTCCTGGAAATTTTTGCGCCAACGGCTGATCGCTTCCGCTCCGGCGGTATCCCCTTCAGGAAAAACCATATCCATAATAATTGCTGCAGGGATTAACTTTGCCAACCTTTGTTCCATTTCCTGTAAACTATAAAACTTCATCACTTCATAGCCAAAGCATTCCAATTGTATTTCCATAGTGGCCGCCAGCAATATATCATCATCCACTAAAAAAATCGTTTTCTTCTCCCGCTGTCCGCAGATACATTCAAAAGAATGCACCAGTTTCGGATTGGCTATTGCTTGTTCATTACGGCGTCTGCAGCAATCTTTGATTATACGCAAACAATCATTCATTTCCTCCTCAATGTTGCTAATAAAAACACCATCCCTAAGCACAGCTTTAAGCAGCCGCTCTCCCTTTCGTATTCCTTCACTTAACTCTTTATAGCCAAAGGAAGCGGCTGACCCGGCCACAGAATGAAATGAACTCATCACACTTTGTATCCCGTGTGCATGTCCTTCCTTAAGCAGCAATAACCGCCATGCTTCTTCAAGCGCCTCAACTTTACCTGGCAATTCTTGTGCGTAAGCGTTGCGGAGAATTTTCATCCGTTCATTGAAGGTTCTTTTACAATTTTCCATATCACATCTTCCTTGCTTCACTTCTTGAGTGTGTTCTAAAAAACACATTTCCCTTAATTTTTTTTAAAAAACTGTTACAAAATACCCATTGCTAAGCAGCCAGAAAACCGCATCGCAATGGCGTTCTTAAGTTTGCGTTGAACAACCGCAAAAATGTTGATGGGTATTTTGTAACAGACTCTTCTAACTTCCAATCAGATTTTGCACAGTATTTATTAAATTATCCTGGTCAAAAGCCCCTTTTACAATATAAGCATTGGCTCCTGACTGAATGCCGCGCCGTTTATCTTCATCACGGGCGCGTGATGTGACAATAATAATCGGCACTTCCCGGTACTGCTCACTCTGCTTTAACCGCGCGGTAAGATTAAAACCGTCTAGCTTTGGCATTTCAATATCTGTAATGATTAGATCATAATTGCGCTGATTAACCTTATCCAAAGCCTCTATGCCATCATTAGCCACATCTACACTGTAGCCATAAGCCTCCAGTATATTCTTTTCCAATTCACGGGTGTTAATCGAATCATCTACAACTAAAATTTCCTTTTGCCTGTCTTCCGGCTTTGGCGCCATCGCTATATGTTGACGGCCTTCCCGGGCAAACTTAATCAATGAGGCTACATTTAGCACACTGATCACCTCATTATCACTTCCTATCGCAACTCCTGACACCAGACGCAGGTTCTTCAAAGCAGCCGGCAGCGATTTGATCACCATATCCGCTTCATCTAAAACCGCATCTACAATTAATCCAAGTTTATCAGAGCCGGCATGCACAATAGCAATCATTTGTTCCTGCCGCTCACGAGGCGCCGCATCCGGACATTTAAGCAGGCTTTGCAGTTCTTCTACCGGAAGAAACTGTTCCCTTAAACGGATGACTCGCTTATCTAGAACCTCAATAATGTCAGACTTCGCTATCGACACAACCTCCTGAACAAAATTAGCTGGCAGGGCAAAGGTGCATTTTTCGGCAGAAACCAACAACATTCTTGATAAAGCCAAAGTAATGGGGACTTTAATTAAAAAAGTTGTACCTTCTCCCTCCTTAGAAATAATTTCAATTGAACCCTTAAGATCCTCAACGATACTTTTTCGCACCACATCCATACCGACGCCGCGCCCGGATAAATCGGTTATTATCGGACTTGTGCTGAAACCGGGTATAAAAATCATTTCAAGCCATTGCCGCTCATTCATCTTACTCATGGCCTGTTCCTCGACCAGTTGGCGCTGCAACGCTCTTTCCTTGATTTTATCAAGGGATATGCCCGCCCCGTCATCCTGTAATACAATAGATACCCCTCCGGAATCATAACAGGCCGTCAGTTGTATAAGACCACGCGCATTTTTCCCTGACGCCTCCCTCACTTTTGGTAATTCAATTCCATGATCGACAGCGTTGCGGATCATATGCAGTAAAGCGTCGCCAATCTGTTCAATAATCTTACGGTCTAACTCGGTATCGCCCCCATCAATCCTAAAGTCTATTTCCTTTCCAGTCTCCCGTGCAAGATCCCGCACCGTGCGATGAAAAGCATCAAAAACCGTAGACAGCGGGACCATCCGCATTTTCAGGGAACTATCCTGCAAATTTTCTGTCAGATGACCTTCATGCGCTGCATAATCACGCAATAGTCCTTTAAGGCGCTGCAGCCGCGCATAAAGTGTTTTTGCCGTACTGACAAGTTCCTGGTGCATGCCTTGGTCATCGCCGTCCCTTGCCGCCAGCACCATATTTCGCTCCGCCAGACTTACAATATCGTTCAGTTCGACCATATGCCGTGTTTTCCGGTAATGATGGCCGATAAATTCGCCCATAAGCTTAATCAAATCATCCAGTTTATCAGCACGAATCCTCACAATATCGCCAGCAACGGGTTCTGCTGTGTCATTTAGGTCACCTGCGCTCTTATCCGTTTTCGCCGGGTTATTCATTTCCCGCAATCCCGGTTCCGTTGTTTCAGTAAGTGCATTTGCTAACTTTTCCCAAACGGGATGTACATCTTCCTGCAAGGCCCGTCCCGAAACAATACCGGCGGTCAGGGATCGTATGGCGTCGGCGCATTCTAACAACACATCAGACAGCTCTTTTGAGAAAGCCAACCGGCCGCTGCGCAAGGCATCAAGCACATCCTCCATATGACATGCCGTTTTTTCAATAGCGCCCAATTTAAGCATCCTGGCTGTTCCCTTGAGGGTATGAGCGCTTCTAAACAGGTCATCAATTGTCATTTGCAAATCCGAACCTGACTCTAAGGCCAATAGGCCGGCTTCCAGCCGGTCACAATGTTCAACTGCCTCCTCTGCAAACCGTGTTAAAAATTTTGTGATATTTATTGCCATATGTAAATTCGTCAAACCCCCTTTCCAACGAAAATCAAGCCGTTATTCCATTGAGCTTCTTCAGATTATAATGACAAAGCTGAATAAATTGGGCTGCTTGAAAAGCTATTGGGAAAAATGTTAAACCGTGTTTCTCGATATTGCCCTGCCCCAATAAATTCATGGTTATTTCATATTCCCGCCGAGCCAGCGATACTTCTTGACGCAGTTGAAAAATTTCAGCCATATAAAAATGAGCCAGCCAACAATCAGGCTTTAAATAAACCGCCTCTTTAAAACGCTGGACGGCTTCGTCATTATGCCCTTCCAATTTAGCCGCCATTCCGATCAACAGATATGCTTCCAAAAAAAATTCATCAATTTTTAACGCCTTTATGCAAATATCTTTTACTGCAGCAGTCTTTTGCTGGTTAAGCAAGATGCTTGCTTTCAGGCCATACGCTTTAAGACATACAGGTTCAACAGCAATAAGCTTCTCTAACATCGCCAACGCTTCATTATATTGTTTTGCCCCTGCCAATTCCAAAGCACCTTCGAAATTCGGCCCGTAATCCGCTGCCATACTTTCCTGTTTTACCTGCATTTCTTTGGAAGCGATTGCCACCTTTACAGACCTCATATTGCTGTTCTGTGAACTTGGCACAGTAGCTAGCCTGCGACGCCGAAGCGGTGCAGGAGTAGCTTTTTGCAGTTCATCATATACAACGCCTTGTTTCCGGTAAAAAAAAGTAGAATTTTCCTTGCCCAGTTTTAATGGTCCGGAATTATAATTTAGAATTTCAGTTGAACTGACAAACATTAATCCACCTTCAGCCAACAGGCCGGACAGCCGGTTAAACAGCTCACACCGCCGTTCTTTAGAAAAATAAATAGCGACATTGCGAAAGAAGATTACATCCATTCTTTCCATTGTGGCCGGATATAAAGGCGCACACAAGTTTACCACAGCAAATGCAACCTTTTCCTTAACTGCCGCCTTGATGGAAAAGTGCCCGTTTGTTGTCCTGTCAAAATAATGCAAGCGTTTCTCTTCAGGAAAAGTTCTAAAAGAATACTCGCCAAAAATCCCATTCCGTGCCTTTTCAATTGCATTAACATCAACATCAACACCAACCACACTGAAATCCCATGTTTCTCCAGCACCGGGAATCTCGAGCAATTTTATAGCTAAGGAATACGCTTCTTCACCGGTTGAACACCCTGCGCTTAACAAGCGAAAAACGGGTTTATCCGTATGATGCCTTAATCTATCCGTCAGGTGTCTAGCTAACACATCCAATTGCGCCGGTTCACGAAAGAAATATGTCTCGTTAACCGTAAGCAAACCGATAAAACTTAAAAATTCATCTTCCTTTAACCGTATGTAAGCAAGATACTCCGCCGCCTTTGACACCCCGCAGGCGGCCATACGCGCTCTGATTGCTTCTTTAATGTCATTGCCCCGTTCCCCTTGAAATATCATTCCGTATCGTTCGCGGATAAGGCTAAGGAAAGGCTCAAGCGGCAGATATTCTTTCATTGTTTCATCACCCATACTATTCTCTCCGAAATTTCATCCACTTGCAAAATCCAGTCTACAGCCCCCTTCTCAATAGCCCGTCCAGGCATACTATCCACTGTGCAAGACTGCTGGTCCTGCGCAATAGTAAGCCCGCCTGCGGCTTTGATTTTTTGCAGCCCTTGTACTCCATCATCACCCATTCCGGTTAAAATGATGCCAACTGCCGCCCGTCCATAAACCTGGGCCACGGAGAATAATAACTCATTACAGGAAGGATGATACCGTTGCTGTGCTAATGCGGGAAGCAATTCAATATTGTCATGTGAGGTCAGACGCATGTTATATTCGGGAGGTGCAATCAAAACTTCTCCGGCTTTTAGCTTTGCCTGAGCAGAAGCAAGCCGCACATCAAGGGATGTCTTTTGATTCAGCCACGCTGCGAAGTCAGTCGCAAACCCTGCTGAAATATGCTGTGCTACCACAATTGGCGCCGGAAAATCCGCAGGAATACGAGACAATATTCTCTCCAGAATTTTCGGACCGCCTAAAGACGCGGCAATTGCCACAATCTTACGGCCAGAAGCAGCCTGCAAAATGTTACTCGCCTTTTTGGTGCATTCCAACATGGGTGTTTCTCGGGATATATGCCGGATAACCCGCACTCCGGCAAGCAATTTAATTTTGTGGCTGAAATTCGCGAAACATGCATCGCCAAACACTGGTTTTTCAATTACCTCAAGCGCTCCCCGGCTTACCGCCTCATAAGCTAATCTGGCGTCCGCCCGCGATGTCACAACTAATATTGGAACCGGACATTTCCGCATAATGGCTTCGATAGCCTCAAGGCCATTCATAACAGGCATTTCAATATCCATTGTTATCAAATCCGGACGCAAATCTGTTGCCATTTCCACCGCCTGTGCCCCATTTACCGCCGTAGCGACAATTTCAATGGCCGGATCCGTCGCCAGCAATTCGATAATGATATCCCTCGCCAATTGGCTGTCATCAGCCACAATAAGCCGCACCTTATCCTTCCGGACATTCATCAAGCCACACCACCGAAATAAAATATTATATCTTAAATATTCCAACCAGCCGTTTTAGTTCTTCCGCCAGAGCCGCCAAATCTTTACTCAGTGAATTGGTCTGTTGATTCATTTGCGAGTTTTCCCTGGTACCGTCCTGAATCTGCCGCAAAGCAGCCACAACTTGCTCACTGCCCGTTTGCTGCTGCTGTATGGAAAGTGATATCTGCTGCACAGCATCTGTCGTTTGTTCGGCAGCCTCTTGAATTTCACTGATTATGGAAGCAGTACGCCGGGAATAATCAAATCCTTCCTCAATTCCTTTGCCATTGTTCTCCGAAGTAACAATCTGCCTGTTTACCGCTTTCATAATTTCATTAGTTTTTCCCTCAATTTCCTTGACTGATTCCATTACATTATCCGCTAGATGACGGATTTCCACTGCCACAACTCCGAAGCGCTTGCCTGCTTCTCCGGCGCTTGCCGCTTCCAAGGCCGCATTAAATGCAATAAGCCGGGTCTGGCTGGCAATATTGTTAATGATTTCCATTATTTTATTGATTTCTTGTGACTTTTGTCCGAGCGCTTCAATTTCCAGAATATTTCGCTGATTCTCACGATTAATCCCATCCATTTTTTCCATTAATGCTTCCACCTGAGCTACCCCATGCCGGCTTCGCTCCAAGGTCTCAACGGCAAGCTGAGCCACTCCCTGGCTATGTTCCGCAATTTGCACACTAGTTGAGGCAAATTCTTCCATGGTGGCGGAAATCTCAGCGACCGAACTGGAAAGCTCCAGGGAAAAGCTGGCTTGCTGTTCAACAGTTTGCGCGGTATCTCCCGCATAAGAATTCACCTTGACGGTTTCTTCCGCAACTTTACTGATGATCTTGTGTAAATCCTGCAGCAAATCGTTAAACCATTTTGCCAAATCGCCAATTTCATCTTTGCTGCCGGATTGCAGGCGCAAGGTTAAATCATTGTTGAAGTCTTTGAGTTTATCGCTTATCCGGGATAGCGGGCGTGTAACCAAGCGGTTTATTAATATTCCGGCAATAACAATAATAATTAAAGCAATCAACAGTGGCGTTCCTATGGCAATTTCCTTCATCGTCGAAAGCTGTTCGGTAACTTCCGCGACAGGAACATTCACGCACAACCCCCAGTTTACGCCTGAAACAGGCGCATATCCCATATATTTTTCCACCTTGTTCCAAGTATAACGGGCCACACCTTCACGTCCCTGCGTAACTTGCCCGGTCGCTTGCCGCAGATTCGCATCAACGCTTTTATCCTGCAACAAATTATTTTTCATTGTTGTGTTTTTATCCGGATGCACAATAATCAAGCCGTCACCTTGAACAAGATATACATAGCCGGTTTTCCCCACATTAACCGCCCCAAGCCGCTGGACGAGTTCATCCAGCAAAACAGCGCCAGCCATAACTCCGATAACTTTTTCATCCTTTTTAATTGGAATTGCAACAATAGCAACCTGATTGCCGGTGTCTTTAGAAATTGTCGGATCGGAAATCATCGCCTTACCTTTCATTGCTTCTATAAAACCAGGCCAATCTTTTGCATTCCCGCCTTTATTTATTAGATTTCCGTTAGCATCCCTCATGCAAGAAAAATACTCGCCATATTCGTTGATAACGAATAATGCCTCATAATGATTCCGGCGTCCCATTTCGGCGGACAGATACTTAAATACTGCCTCACGTTCGCCGCTTTGAATTAATGGCAGATTCGCCAGCGTGGCAACATATGCTTTTTTTTCATCAAGCCATAAACCAACTTCCTTGCTCAAACTTTGCGACAACAGCATTACCGAGTGCTCCGCATATTCGGTAAGAGCTTTGCTGGCGCTTATATAAATTAAAAACGATGACACGCTAAGCGCTGCCACTACCGCCAAAACAATAATCCCAATAAGTTTACTCTTAATACTGTTCTTAATGTTAAAAACCACCCAAAATCCCCCTTATTGATTTCGATCTTGGATCACAAACGTCACACTTAATATCCTTTTCTAGCAGGAGCTGCCGCTCTGACAAAAACGCTCATTTTTATAGAAATCAAGCAGGACAATCATTCTCTGCTCCTTAAGGCTCACTCCCCATACGCCATATTGTTTGGCAGTTTTTTTCAAAAGAGACGGAATAGGACGAATATCCACGACGGGTATTGCGATTATGTCTTCGGGTTCATTGATGAGTATTGCCGGATAAGTTTCCCGGTCTTTCACCGCCAGCATTCTGGGAAAAGCATAACTTATAGGATCGCACGCAAGCAGTATATGAACAGCCAGTGTATGTG
>JAEYSJ010000268.1 GCA_023434855.1 Bacillota bacterium
ATCTATATCAACCGGGTTATCGGTGTCCAAAACCCGGCGGATAATCCGTTCCACTAAAACAGAAGTCTTACCTGATCCGGCCGCCGCTGCTACCAATAAATTCTTTTGCCTGGTTTCAATTGCTTGCATTTGCTGTATTGACCAGCTCATGGCTCCTGCTCCCCTTTCCCGGTCAACCCCGCCATAATAGCCGTATCATTCGTTTTCGCCAGCCGATGGTAGTCATTTTCCGGCAACAACCGGTCAAACTGGCATACCGGTCTATAGGGGCAATAACTGCATGGCGTCTGCTGTTCCAGCATGTACGGTCTGATGGCGACATCACCAGATATTATCTCACAGCCTGTCTTTATAAGTGTTTGTCCTACATGGTCCAGCAGCAGGCTGAATTCTTCCGCTGTCTTAATATATGCCTGACAATTACGCCAAAAAGTATTGTCTTTACTAAGTGCTATTTTGAGAAATTCTGAACGGCCTTCAATGGAACTGTCAAGCAGGCGGACAACATCAGGTTCAGCCAATGCCCAGCCAGGCATCTTCAGCATACTGTTGAGTCTTTGAACAACTTGTTCCGGGCTTAGCGGTAATTCAGAAGATATGCTGGGATTTTTAATAAAATAATACAACACACCTGCTGCCTGACAATCAGTCTGGCCCACAAGCTCTATCGCCAGGTTTTGCGCCACCAGCAAATATGTCAACAATTGCAGCTTAAGACCATGATAAACTTCCGGCAGTCTAAGCCAGGCTCCGCCTGACTTGTAGTCAATAATTAGCAGATATTTCCGTCCATTAAACTCAGCTACATCCAGCCGGTCAATCTGGCCGCCCAATTCAAGAGTTATACCATTTTCCAGTCCGTAAGCCAGTGGTGGCAGCGCATCCTTGCCCCAGCCGAAAGCTTTTTCCATCGCCAAAGGCTTAAACCGGCTTACCCGGTCAAATTCCGCCAGCCGGGTTACAGCACGGACAATTGTATGTTCCAGCCGCCTGGACATATGCTGGTATTGGGCAGAACTTAACAAGATTTCATTCTGCAGCCTTGGAGCCAATTCTCCGGCAATTTCACTGCAAATTTCCCCAAGTTCCCCCGGTGTGACACTGCCCCACTCCCGTCCTTCAGACCGCATCCGTTCACCAAAATCTTTCATAGCAGCATGCAGGAATTGTCCCAAATCAGGCGCCTGCAGACGAAAAACCTGTCGTTCTTTCAAACTGAGACCATAACAGGCAAAATGTTTGAACGGACACGCCCGAAAGCTTTCAAAACGGGTAACACTGCCTTTAAGCCTGTCACTACGTGTATATAGGCGGCAGGCCAGCTCCTTAGGCAAATTTTCCACAATATTTTTATGAAACAAACCGGCCAGACACTGCTGCAGATACCTGGTAAGCCCTGGCTGCCGCAGCGCCCAGTTGTATACATCCCACCAGGCCTGGCTAATATCCTTGCCGCTCTTGTAAAGGCGCATTCCGGCGGCTAATGCGGAAATACTGCGGCGGGGATGAACCAAATACTCCTGTTCGGCACCCGGAGCCGGTTCGGCCGGCAGCGATTTGACGACTGCCCCACCTGCCAGTTCTTTTAGCCTGTCAATAATCAGGGAAGGACTAAGTCCTTTCCCTTCCTCATCAGCCAGCGGGTAACTCACCCATAGGTAATTGCTCGCTCTGGTTAAAGCAGTATAAATTAAAAACTGTTCAGCAAAAGAATCAGCTGCCGACCCGGGAGCCAGTTCCAGCCCTTGTGCCGCTATCTGACTTCTTTCGGCGTCGGTGAGTATTCCCTCACCCCGGCCATGCATTGGTAATACGCCGTCATTGACACCTGGAACATAAACACCCCGTAGGTTGGCAATCGTTGTTTGTTCAAGAGGTGATACCGTAACATAGTCAAGGCCAGGTGGTATGAGACTAAGCTTTAAGCCTTCCAGGCCGTCATTGATAATAGCCGCATAGTCTGGCAAATCCAGTGCCTGGTCCCCGCATGTTTCTACCACTTGTTCCAAAAGCTGTACTACACTGCTCCATATTTGTTTATGTTCCCGTGCCTGCGCCAAATCACCGGCCTGTTCAGCTTTTATTGCCCATTCTTCCAGTTTTTCCGGTACTTGAAGTTCTGTCAGCAGATCATATAAAGCAACCGTTATTCCGCGGGCATTTTCGGCGCTAACAGCTTTTTGCTCAAAGGAAATTAGCGGTGCAGTCGCTGTAAAGCGTATATCGTTAATCGCAGCAAGCTGTAACTGCCGCGTCTCGTCTAGTTCCTGTTCCTCTCCTAATGACCAGCGGCGCACAAAAGACCAATGCTGGGGGTTCGTCCAGCGGAATCCATGGATACCAAACTCTACCACATAGTTCTCCAATTGGTCAATTTCATCCCTCTGTACTGGAAATAAATCTGTTTTTAAACAACGAAAAACCGGCTCATAACTCCAGTGCTCGGTTACCACTTCCAATGCCGAACGCAACAATTCCGCCAACGGGTGGTGCACCGGCTGCCGTTGCTGATCGCTAAAATAAGGTATGTCAAAATCGGCCAATACTGTTTCCACAACATCGGCGTAAGCTGCCGTATCCCTTATTAAAATAGCAATATCCCGCCAACGATAACCCTTATCGCGACACAGACTGATTATATCCCTGGCCATGCCCTCAACTTCTACCCGGCGATTTGCCGCTTCCACTATCACCAGTCCCTGCGGGTCATACTTCCACCCAAGCGGCGGAAAAATAAAAAACTGCCGCTCAAGATGCTGCAGCAACCCACTATCCGCAAATCGCCAGCACTCGCGCAACTCAGTTTCCTGTACTTCCAACGAAACCTGAGCAGCCAGATCCAACAGCTTACGGCGGGTATCCCACTGGCGGTGAAAAAGGTCTGTCTCGTAACTGTGCTCCGGGGCATCCGCTTCAGTTAAACACAGCGTAATATTCACTGCTGCCGCCGTGTGCATAATTTCCTGCAATACCGCAAATTCGCGGGGATTAAACCAACTAAAACCATCTACCCAGACTTCCGCTCCTTGTATAAGGGTAGACTGAGAAATTTTATCCACCAATAGATTTAGATAATCTTCCGGGTCAGTGTAGCGAAATTGCAAAAAGCTTTCAAATTCATGATACAACAAATACAAATCATGTAGTTTATCCGAAAGCGAGGCATTGTCAACTTGGGACCTTACTGCCATCAGTTTTTCCGGAGATATGGCGTAGGTTTTAAATTCCCGGATCATGCCTGCCAATGTATCGGCGAAACTGCGCTGCTTAGCTGCCCGGTGAAACATTCTTAGCTCTTCCTGCCGTTGAATCAACAGACGGCTCAGTACCAGCCGTTTGCCCAGTTCAGTAATATGAGGCCGTACTGCACCGCCTGTTTCCAGCAATACCCGGTGGGCCAGCCGTCTAAACCCAAATACATTCGCTCTGGCAAAACCGCTGATTTCTGGTGTGGCGGCCAATTCCCGCTCTATTTGGAAAGTGGCATGCTCCGGCAAAATAAGAATCAGCGGCGGTCCTTCGGGAGAAGTTAACAGCCGTTCACGAATTTCATCCAGACAGTGGTGGGTCTTTCCTGTGCCGGCCCGGCCCAGTATTAGTTTAAGCATTACCGGTACTCCTTCCCTACCTACGCCGTTTCTTTTTATCTTTTTTCTTCTGGGGAGCTTGCTTATTTACCTGGGCCAGCGGCCTCAGCGCACTGCGGTTGAGTACCATTGCCTGTTCACTTAAAGACCACAGCTTAAGCTCACGCTTAGCTTGGGGTATTTCTTCCCTTCTTTTGCCCATGTATAGTTCTGCTGCCGCCAGAAGGGTATTCGGTTTATCCGGATAAATATTGAGAGCAACCATCCTGTCAACCGCCAGGCTGGTATTCTTATCTAATCCCGGTTCCCTGGCGGCTGCCAATTCTTCTTCTAAAGGAATAACAGGCACACTTTTGCCTGTTTGAACATTTATTTCAAACAACATTTGCATCCCGCTGACCAGCATATTCCTTAAAGCATCGGCCGGCATATGCTGATAACGGTGAGCACAGGCCAATGCCTGGCGAAGGTGCAGGGCGGCAGTCTCCAATTGCCCAATTTCAAATAAAATGCCCCCTAAAGAATAATGTGACTCCAACTGACCGCTGTCGATTGTCACTGCCTGCTCAAAAGCCGTTGCCGCTAAGTCGGCACGCTTGCCTTTTAAATAGGCATTTCCCAGCCTGTTCCAAATAAATGCCTCCTGTGGTGTTTGCGACAGCTTTTTTAGATAGTGCTCTTCAGCATCTGTACCCCATTGGGGACAATAACCGCCATCGATAAGAATGTTCCCCACCATAAACCGCTGCGCCGTATTCTCCAATCCGATGGAGGGGGCGATCATTGCTGTTGTGAAGCCCATCATCAGCATGTTTTTCCCTGCTCCGACGAACTCCCAACCAGCCGCAGCATTACAATGTTTACAGCGGAAATAGCCGCTTATTTGAATGAAATCTGCTATATCTACCCGTGCCGCATTCTGTGAGGAATGTTCATAATATTGTTTTACGTCCATCACCGCTGTGCCCAAATCATAATCACCGGCTTTGCCGCAGGTGGTACAGCGAAGACGATAAATATTTTTGGGAACCCGTTCAATAACCTTATCCATATTTTTCGCCACAATCTTGCCATATGTCCCAGGCAGGGCACCAGCATTAGGCCGCGGCGAAACCTCCTTAACATCCTGCCCGGTAATGATACTTATCAATAACGGATTAATGCCGTATTTTTGATATTGTGCCATCTGTTTTCATTCCTTTGCGTTTTTTAACAGCCTTCTTCAGCCGACTTTGAACTCGGCCTTACTCCCCCGCCCAATCTGTATTACTTCCAATCGGGCGTCAATTCGTTCTTTAAGCTCAGGCACATGGGAGATTATTCCCACTAAACGGCCGCCCTGCTGTAAATCGATGAGTGCCTTAATAGCAAAATCAAGGGTTTCCGGATCAAGTGTGCCAAAGCCTTCATCAACAAAAATAGTATCAAGTCTGGTGCCACCGGCATAAGACTGAACAACATCGGCCAGACCCAGCGCCAGTGACAGAGATGCCAGGAAGGTTTCTCCGCCTGATAGTGTTCCCACACCACGTGCTGCGCCGGTAAAATTGTCGAACACTTCCAGTTCCAGACCACCTGCCGAGTTTTTGCGGGCACGTTCCATCGTCCTTTGCAGATGGTAACGGCCCCGGCTCATCATTTTAAGACGTTCGTTGGCTGCCTCAGCTACATCATCTAAAAGAGCGGCAAGGACAAAACGCTGGAAAGTAAGCTTATATTCATTACTGCCATTGGCTACTTCTGCTAATAAACCAACGACCCGGTATTTTCCGGCAAGCTTATCAGTGCTTTCGGTTAACAGGGTTAACCTGTCCTGCCAGTGTTTTTCCTGTTCTACTTGTGACGTTAGTTTGGTATGCTGGGCCAGCACCTCATCGTGCCTGGCCTGGACCTTTAGTTGATACTCCTCAAGTCCGGCCATATCAGGAACAGTTAGTCCCTTTACAGCCTCCTCCGCTCGCTGGGCGCGTATAATGTTGCCATTTAGATCCCGATCAAAAGCACTTATTTGTTCGGCTAACTTTTGCACATAGGCAGGCGCTTTCTTAGCACGGTCATAATCCTGCCGGTCCATAAAACCTGCTGCCGTCAGCCTGCCGGCAAATTTCTCCTTTTCTTGCAGGTACCGTTCTTGTATGACCCGTAAATTTTCACCGGCATTATCCAAGGCCGTTTGGCTTTTGGCCAATTCCCGGGCTGCGCTTTGCGCCGTCTCCTGGGCCTGCTCCCAGGCGGCCTTCAACTGTCCATGCCATTCTTCCGCCTTTATTATCGCCCTTGCTAACATATCCGGCTGCTGAAATTCAGCCGGAATGACCGACCGGCGTTCACTGGCCACCGCTTCCGCCGCTTTTACCATACTGTTGGCCTGCTGCCAATCCAGCTCTGCCTGTTCCGTTTGTTCAATCAGGAGCCTTTGTTCTTCTTCCAGCACTGCCAGTTGTTCTTTTACAACCCTAACCTGCTTCTCAGCGGAGCATCCCTGGTCATATAAAGCCTGGGCCTCCCTGACGGCAAGCTGCAGTTTAGCTTGTTCCATACAGGCATATTCACCCAAATCCTGTTCTAAATCGCCGGCTTTATTAAGCAATGTATCCCTATTGGTTTGCAGCTTGGCAAGGCCCTCGCGGCAACGCTCCAATTCCTTCTCAAGCTGATCCCGGCGGACCTGCTGATTTTTAATCTGGCTTTCAGTAGGCAAATGGCCGCTCTTGGCGGCAGGCCGGGGATGGTCGGTTGAACCACATACCGGACAAGGTGCGCCGTCAGCCAGACTTGCCGCCATAATTGCAGCCTGGCCTTTGACCCAGGCTTCCTGCAGATCATTGAGCTGTTCTTTAACTGCCAGGTACTGCTGCTCGATTTCGTTTGTAACTTGCCGGTTTTCAGCCAGTCTGGCCTGAACCGACTGTAAGTCCGTTCTGGTATCATCAAGCAACTGCCGTCTTGCGACAATCCGTTTTTTTTCCCCTAAGTCCAACTGCAGTTTGCCGGTCTCCGCCGCCAATTCTGCATACCGCTGATGCTCTGCCATCTTTTCCTGAGCACTATTGCTAATACTGTTAAGTTTGCCGTTCACTGCTGTCTTATGGTCAAAAGCCTGACCGGCCTTGAGCTGACAATCATGTACCTGCTGCATGGCTGATGTCAAAGCCGTCATTTTGCCGCTTATTTCGTTTAAAAAAATAATCTCCCTGGCAACGGCTTCCCGCTCACCTTCCCTGGCTTTTTCACTGGCCAGCTGCCTTTCGGCCACAGCCTGTTTCTCCCTGACGACGGCAAGATCCTGTTCACGCTGTTGGAGCAACTTCTGTGCAGTTGCCTCATCTGTGGCAAGCTGTTCGACCATGGCGTCCACATCTGCCAAAGCTGCAGCCTGCTGTGCTCTGGCCAGTTCGAGACGCTTCTCTTCCACCACAGAGGCTTGAACTTTTAACTCTGCCAGCATTCTTTCAGCCTGTAGCTTTTCATTAAATTTTTCCTGAATAAGCCGTCCGGCAGTAATCGCCTCCTGCGAGGCAGCTAATTCAGCACCAGCCGCAGCCAGTTGGTCGATGATACTTTGTAATTGACATTGGTTTTGCCGCAAACGTTCGGCCAGAATCTCCGGCGAACCTGCAGCTGCTTCCTGAAGCACCCATTGGTGCTCCTTATTCAGCTCATCAAAGGACTTTTTTAGGTCCTGGGCATTATTTTTCAGTTTTTCTTCAATATTGCGATACAGTTCGGTTTTAAACAAAATCTGCATTATCTCTTGCCGCTCAGTGGAATTGGCTGTTAATAATTTGCGAAATTCCCCCTGGGGCAATAGTACTACCTGTCGAAACTGGGCACTCTTAAACCCCAATAAAGTTTCCACCTTTTCCGTAACCTTGCTCCAGCCACTGGCCAGCAATTCCTGGCTGTCAAACCCATTCAGCCGCCACAGTTCCGCTTCAGCAGGCATTTGCGTCAGACCGTCACCCCGCTTCTTAGGCCGATGCTGTTCAGGGCTGCGTTTAATACGGTATTTATCCGCCCCAATGACGAATTCAAAATCTACTTCGGTAGCTATCGCTTGTTCGGCATGGTCGCTGCGCATGTTTTTGCCGTCTCGCAGAGCTACGCTGGTATCGCCGTACAAGGCAAAACACATGGCGTCAAGGATAGTGGTCTTACCGGCACCTGTCGGGCCATGAATAAGAAAAAAAGAACGACCCTGCAACTGGGAAAAATCGATTACCTGACGAACTGCGTAAGGCCCAAAGGCGCTCATGGTCAAACATACGGGTTTCACATCCTAACCTCCCTGTCCTCACGGTACAACTCGTCCACGGTCTTGGCAAACTCAGCTGCCTGCTCACCTGTCAAAACTTGTCCGGTCATCTGTTCAAAAAATGACGCAAACAACTCCTTCTCAGTCAACTTGCGGTGGTCTGTTTCGGGACCACGCAGTTCGCCGCTCCTCTTTAGTCTGGAATAGTCAAAGTCCAGTACATTAGGATAGACCTCTTTGAGCCGTATTCTGGCATCAATAACCGGCTGGTCATCCTCTAAAGTCACCATAATATAGTCATCCCTATTTTCACCCAACTGGGGACCAAGAATAAGATCTTTAAAATTGCCGCGCAGACAACGCACATCCCGGCAAGGTGTGAGCTTTACCACCTCTACCGTAGCCTTACCTTGTCCGTCAAGTTCTACCAGATTTATTCCCTTCTGCTGGTCTGACTCAGCAAAAGAATATTTCAATAGCGAGCCGGAATAGCAGATATTTTTGCCGCCTGCCTGCTGCGAATTATGCAAATGCCCTAATGCCGTATAGTTAAAAGACTGGAAATTCGCCGCATTCACCATACCGCTGCCACCTACTGACAACGGCCGTTCTGATTCGCTTTCCAATCCGCCGGCAATAAACGCGTGAGCTATTGCCACTTTGCGCCCATCTGCAGGAATTTTATGTAATACATGTTCTACCATAACCCGCATTGCCTGATCGTGATCAACTGCCTCAACCTCAAGCCAACGGTCCCGGACTAATGCAGGCTCCGCATAAGTAAGGGGGGCAAAATATACCGGTCCATATGCATCATGTAAAACAACAGGTCCAAGTTCGCCGGCCAGTGCTGCCACAACATAGAGTCCCTGCCGTTCCAGCAGCCTGTTGCCAAAACCCAGTCTTTCAGGACTGTCATGATTACCGGCAATAATAATTACAGGTGTTTGATAATCCAGTAAAATTCGTGACAATGTTTCATCAAGCAACTTTACTGCCTCAGTAGGCGGCACCGACCTGTCATAGATGTCACCGGCCACCACCACAGCATCCGGTCTGGTATCAGATACCAGTTTGACAAACTGCTCCAATACAAAGGCCTGGTCATCAATTAAATGTACACCATGGAAAATGCGCCCTAAATGCCAGTCTGAAGTATGCAAGAACCGCATTATTTTTCCCCCTGTCTTTTATCCTGCTTTCTTCGTTATGACTTAGCAAAAATCCTACATTTTACCCGCAATTTTCTCTACAAAAGGCTTGCAAGTAAAAAAACGCCAGGAGATACGGCTAACCAGAGGGATTATTATTAAATTCTTTATCGCCCGTGATATATACCAGGCTGTTCTACGCCATATCCTCGACACACTCCCCCCGGTTCAAAAAATGTAGCATAAACTTGCAGATTGCAATACTTCATATTTCTTGCGAGATGTAAATCGAGCCGTCCCACTCTGTGTCCTCTGTGTCCTCTGTGGTTCAAAAACTCAGCTCCTACCTTCTGCCCGAGAATTTATATTATCCAGTAAATAAGCCTGCAACACAGCACACAGCTGCGTTGCAGGCTCTAGTATTACATTGTTTCGTTTGATGTAATTTGCACTTTATAGTCCCCATGGGCAGTTTTTTTAATAACCGCCTTTTTCCCTGAACCATCGTCAATTGTAATGGATTGCAGGTTATGCCCGATCAGAAAGTTCAACACATCACCTTTTACAAACCCTTCCCAGTTTTCTTTAGTCTTAATTGCATCCTGTTCAATATCCATATTACGATCTCTCCTTCATTATTTTGCACATCTCTTCGAGTCTGTATTAACAATCTATATTTCGCTGTATTATCCCATATTCCTGCCGTTAGATGAAACTTTAAGCCGACTTCCCCTGACTGGATCAAGACGGCCGGCAACAATCCGACCGGCAGACTGTTTGCTAATTTCCCGGTTTTACAGGTACTTTCAGGGCCTGTCCCGGATACACTTGCGCATTACTGTTCAGTTGATTTACTTCACGAATAGCCATAATTAAGTTTCGAATATCATCTTTATCACTAACATACCTGCCGGCAATTCCCCATACTGTATCACCTGTTTTCACCTGAACCACCTCGAAAGCATTGCTGCTCATATACCCATTGGAATTAGTAGTCATGCAGCTAAACCATAAAACAGCCAAAGTAAAAATCACTACAATTAATCTCATAACCATTCACCTCTTATGAACATATGTTTGCTTTAACTTATTTTACCACAGTACATATGTTCTATTCAAGGGGTTGGAACAAAAAATAGAACTTTTGTTCGCTAAGATTTCAAACAAACAATCATTTGAAAAAGTAAAACTCCCACTTAATTTGAAGTGAGAGTCTAAAAAGTAAGGGCAGTACCTGCCAAACGCGCCATCACCATTCTTTTTTGAATACGGAAAAGTATACAACGAGAGCCACATACACTATACCAAAAGTAATTGCAATCAAATCAAGTGTGTCAAACATTGATATCACTTCCATATAATTCTATTTAAACCTCCGAGCATTGAAAAAAAATTACTACTATCGGACGAATACCTATATTTTAACCAGTACCTGTGACAAAACAATGACACTTCGTAAATCAGGGTCAATTTTAAATTGCGTCCCGACCATAACTTGCTCTAATAACCGCCATTTGTTGCGACCTTATTTTACAGTATACCATAAAATTCAGCAAAAAAACACCACTACTTTCCAAATATGGAGCAATAAGAAAACTAAAATAAAGCCCTGCGCTAAGGCAGGGATTTATTTCTCTACGATATTGTTTCCTTGCTTTTCTCTATAATTTGCGCGGAGTTTCTTTCCATTTTTTCTATGCTACCGGCAATACTCTTAAGTGACTTAGAAATACTATATAGTAAGCAAAGCACGCCGACAATTACAACAACATGAATTCCGCTGAACAATATCATTCCAAACGGAAAATGACCATACGGCATATTTTTCCCCTCCTTTGTTAATCTAATTATCGCAAATTTGTGTGACTAAATTATGACAAAAACCTGCTTAGGTAATATACCAAGCAGGTTTTTCGAAATTAAAAGCCTTTTAAATATTCCTCTTACTTATTCTCCTCATTTCCCGGTGCGTCTTGCTCATTAGCAAAGATTTTATATGCCGGAAAGTAGAGCAACTGAGTTATAGCCGTATTAATCACCGCTACTGTACCAACTACCGGCAGCATGCCATATAAGTAAACAGTATTAGGCAGGGAAAGCACCAGTTTAGCTATTGTGGTAAAGGTCAGGCCGCTGGCCAGTGTGCTTATCAGTGCGCAAATGGCAGGTTTTAAGTTTACCGTCCCAAACTTGAAGCTGACAGACATGTTAACCAACAGCGCACAAGCTACTGCACCGACTGTTTCACTTATAAGATTGCCGTAAGGGAAAATTGACTTGGAAGTCGCCAGACTCACCGCACCGGCCACTAAACCAATGCCGGCCGCCCGTCCTAAAGAGGGTTTGGTCAAAATAATTGACAGGCAATACATGGCAATAATCCAGTTAGGTGAAATACCGGCAATGCTTGGACTGACGAGCCGCAAAATGGCACCAATCGCCAGCAGCATGGCTGTAACGGCCGCCCAGCGGAATTGGCCTCCTTTACCCTTTATAACAGTTGTTCCCGGTTTTTCCATCGAATCCATTGATCATTCCTCCCCTTTTTAAATTGTTCCTATTAAAAGATAAATTTGCAAAATATCGCGAGCTTCAGGGATACGACTAACCGCAGAGGTCACAGAGGACACAGAGGGTTTTATTATTACTTTATTCCCAAGCTATGTTCCTAACCCACTGTTTTTCACTTTATCTCAATCATATTCTTACGCGATGGATATCGCGTCGTGCCACTCCGTGTCCTCTGTGTCCTCTGTGGTTCAAAAACAATAGTCCCAAACAACCTACAGCCCGAAAAATCCATACCTTCTGGTACTGCAATAGGCCTGAACTATTTTATATGTAAAATCGAGTCAGCAATAAACCCGTGGTTGCGAGGACAGTCCCTGCCAGAACCACATAGTCACAAACCGCCAGTGCCACGTCGCCACAAAACGCATGTTGCCGCACACTGCCGCCAAAACCCCGGAGTTCAAGACTCATGGACATCGTTTCCGACCGTCTGACTGCTTTAAGCACCAAAGGCTCGACAATTGCCAGATATCCTGTCATTCGTTTTATCACATTACCCCGCGGCGCGTAGCCACGGCATGCCTGAGCCTCCCGCACCACCTTACTTTCAGCCAGGAAGTCTGGAATAAACCGTAAAGCGGCCGTAAACATAAAAGCATATTCCGGAGGGATATTACACTGATTTACTAGCGCTGCCGACAAATCCTGCGCCCGTGTGGCCGCCAGCAGCATAACAAAGGGCATGGTCATGGCTATCATCCTGATACCGCCTGCTATAGCCAGATTCAGGTCCATGCCCAGAACATATTGCAGGCCAACCATGGATAATGCTACAATCCCCAGGCTTAATGCCGCTTTATATGTCTTTCGTTGCACCCCGGTTAATAAAACTGCCACAAATTGACCGAATACCAATAAAGCTAGTGCAGGGATGGACTGCAGCAGCAATCCCCAGGCTGATATGACCAGCGTCAATATCAATTTAGTTAGCGGTGCAATCCTCAGCATTAATTTTACCTCCTTGCAAAATTCCAGCCAAACACTGGCATAATTCCTCAATTTGCAGTGTTGGCGGCACATTATATTTCGCCATTTCCCGGGAAATTCTGACCGGTACCGGTTCTACAAGTCCCCAGCCGTCAATAAGCCGGCCACCGGCAAACAACTCACTTACTTGACCGTCAAAAACTTTGCTACCTTCGGCCATAACAATTACCCGGGGCACATACCGGACCAGTATATCCATATCATGAGTTATCAGAATGATTGTCATGCCCTGGGCATTCAGATCAACCAGCAGGTTTAAAAGTTTTTCCCGTTCCCTGGCATCCTGACCGCTGGTCGGCTCATCCAGTATCAGCATTTCCGGTTGCATTGCCAAAGCAGATGCAATTGCTACCCGCTGTTTCTGGCCTTTAGATAAAGCCCGCGGGTAAGCCTCTGCCAATCCGGTTAGTCCGGTATGGGCCAACGCCAGTTCTACAGCCTGCGCCTTTTGTACAGCTGTAAAACCTAATTGTTCAGGGCCGTAAGCCACCTCTTGAGCTACCGTGTCGCGAAATATCTGCCTGTCAGGATTCTGAAAAACATACCCGATATGCCTGGCGATATCCGCAACAGTATGTTTTTTAGTATTAACCCCATTAAATATAATCTGACCCTCTGCCGGTTTTAGCAAAGACATGGCCAGTTTAGTAAGCGTAGTCTTACCGCTGCCGTTACGCCCAACTATTGCTACAAATTCACCCTTTTGAACCTTAAGGGAAACATTTTTTAAAATTGGTCTGCCTGGCGAATAATTAAAACTGACTTCCGCAAATTCAAGCACTTTTATCAGCCTCCGTTTCTTTCCGGGACAAATGTCGCCGCAACTCACTTATTGCCTCCTCTTCATTCTTCCAGTCGGCGAACTCAACTCCATTAGCTGCCTCCAGGGATAGCTTCAATTGCCATAATGGCGGCATGGCCTCGTAAAAGATTTGCTGCTGCCACATAAACCGTAAAACTTCACCTGGTGTTCCTTCTTTGGCCAGCCTGCCGTCAGATAACAAGATGAATTGATCGGCATAGGCTAACACTTTTGCCAAGTGATGCTCTACCACAATAACAGTCATACCATATTGCCTGTTAAGATCTCCCAGCAAAGCATAAAGTGATGCGGCCCCTTCCGGATCAAGAGCCGAAGACGGTTCATCCAATACCAGGATGTCCGGCCTTACTGCCAGCGCACCGGCAATAGCCAAACGCTGTTTCTGCCCGCCGGACAAAGCGGAAGTCTCGGACTTTTCCAACCCGCTAAGACCGGTCATCTCCAATGCTGCTTTGACCCGCTGGACAATTTCGTCAACAGGCATATCCCTGGTTTCCAGGCCAAAGGCAATCTCTTCTTCAACTGTCATCGCCACTAGCTGGCTTTCATAATCTTCCAGAACAGTACCCACTTTCATCGCCAGTTGGCTCATACTGCTTTCCAATATATTTATTCTGTCCACCGTCACTGTTCCGCCCATCCTGCCGCCGAAATAGTGGGGGACAACCCCGGCAACAGCCATGCACAACGTAGTTTTACCTGCTCCGCCCGGCCCGGCAACAACCGCGAAAGCACCTCTGTTGATGACTAAATTTATTCCAGTGAGCGCTTCGCCTTTTTGTGGATACGCGTAAGAAAAATCGCGAAAAATTACCGCTGCCATGCTTTGCCCTCCCAGTAGTTATTTCAAGAAGCTGGTTCAAAATGCTCTCAATTAGAGAAATGTTACCGTGTCTTTAAACATTAAAACATTCTAACCGCGGAGTACACGGAGGACACGGAGGGATTTTATTAATATTCTTTTATCCCCTCTATGTCCTTAACTTAACGTTACCTTTATTCAGAGTCATTACCAATAATTCCATTGTGCGAATGTATATTCGCACCGTTCCACTCTGTGTACTCCGTGTACTCCGCGGTTCAAAAAACACTAGCCTAAGCTACCGATTACCAAACAACTTATACTTTTAAGACTCCAAAATAATAAAAACCCCTCATCCCTATATGTAGGGACGAGGGGTTAACCCGCGGTGCCACCCTGCTTGACTGCCAAGGCAGTCCTGCTTGACAAGGCACGGGATGAAAAACATTATCCGATGCCTGCTTCCTGATAACGGCGGAAGATCCCCGACAGTTCCTACCCCTGTTTGTCATTAACAGGCTCAGGCTGTATCTCCCAGGCCCATTCCACATACTGAGCAATGCCAAACTCCCACTGTCATTGGCTCGCTGTAAATCTCTGGCTATGTGTACTCTTCCTGGTCATTGACGATAAAAATATGGTAAATTTGTATAGAGTATATCAAATTATAAGAACATTTGTCAATTAGCAAATCAAATTTTTAAATATTTTTCCATGTTTGGGGCATATATAACTTTAGTGGGTATATTCCAAAAATAAAACAACAGGCTTTATTAACAGCCTTTAGGGGGTACAAAAAATGGACGGTGTAGTTTGTAATACCTGCCACACCTGGCTGCCGCTGGATTTATCCAACTGTCCGGGATGCAATTCCAATATTGTCCTTGACGGTGAAAGCAAAAACGTAATTGACCGCATTCAACCCAACTGTCTTATCCACCGTTATGAGGGTTCAGACCTCCTTGAATCCGCCGTTGTTATCAAAGAAGGCAAGGCCAACATAAAAGTGGCCACAAAGCTTAAAGAATATGCAAAACCTGTAACTATTCCCAAACAGAAAGTATTCACTTTTAACCAAAACCTGCTTAGTTCTATCCAGGCATTGCGTAATGAACGTACAGCTACCATCAATCGCTTCGATAGACTTATTCAGTCACATTGGCAGAATCTGAAACCATATAAATCATAATACTGTTATTGCCGCACTTCATAATATTGCAATAGCTCGCTTACTGTTACCAATGTATAACCTTCTTCCCGTAAACGATCAATTATTATTCCGATAGCATCAGGCGTAGGCAGGGGATACTGCCCGTCATGAAGCAGCACGATACTGCCGGGTTTTATACTGGCCATTACTGAATTGACGACTTGGTCAACACTGGGACGACGCCAGTCTCCCGGGTCAACCGACCACAATATCGGCGTATATCCCCGTTTGCGAGCCGCTTCTAGCACGCCGTCATTATATGCTCCGCCCGGCGGGCGAAATATAGTCGGCTTAGGAGCAACAGTGACAATTATTTTTTCCGCTTTGTCAAGCTCAGTATTATATTCGGCGCTTGTCATCTTATTTAACAGTTTGTGACTATACGCATGGCTGCCTATTTCATGACCGTCCGCGACCGCCTGCGCTATTATTTCAGGATGCTGTTCCGCATTTTGCCCTAAAATAAACAATGTTACTTTGGCTCGTTTTTCTCTCAGCACCGCCAGTATTTGCGGCGTTGTCTTGTAATGCGGGCCGTCGTCCACGGTAAGAGCCACTACTTTGTGAGTAGTGGGAATTTTTTTTACTACCTTAACATCGTCAGCTATTATACCTTGAACTACATTTACTATTGCTACCATTAAGAAAGCTACGGCCCCCCAGACTCCCCAACGGTAGATTCTCATTTCCAGCCGCCTCCCATGCATGGTTCATCTTTTCTACGATACTACGCGCTAAAAGTAAAAGTTATGCAGGGGGTATATTCGACAATACACGCAATATAATCTAATAAGACTGTTTATAAACGCCCATCTGCTTCGTTATTCTTGCGGTTTCTTGCTTGCGTACCAACTACCGTACGCGGCGCGGCGAAATCCTCATCACGCCTCGCATCTGAGCATTTCTAAACAGTCTTTTTGACTGTAGGGAGGGTTTTAACATTGCTGAAATTCAAAATCAGCCCATTTGTTTTCTGTCTGCTGCTGTACGTACTATTAGCGGCTCAAGCTGCTGCCCAGAATGCACCACCTCAGCTAACCAAGGTCAGGGCTGCTATACTGATGGATGCGAAAACAGGTCAGGTATTATATAACAAAAATATGGATACACGCAGCGCCCCTGCCAGCACCACCAAAATTTTGACAGCTATCATCGCCATTGAGAGCGGTCACCTGGACGATGAAGTAAAAGTAAGCGCACGCGCCGCCGCTACACCCGGCTCTTCCATGCATCTCTATGCCGGACAAATTATTTCCTTGCGTGAATTAGTTACCGGCTTAATGCTGCGTTCAGGCAATGATGCGGCGGTGGCCATTGCCGAACACCTTGCCGGTTCAGTTGACGAGTTTGTCAATTTAATGAACCATAAAGCCCAGCTGCTGGGTGCTTTACACAGCAGCTTCCGCAATCCTAATGGTCTGTCCGCTGCCGGGCATTATTCCACTGCTTTTGATTTAGCATGGATTGCCCGTTATGCATTGACCAACCCCGTTTTTGCCGAAATAGTTAATACAAAAGAAACAACCATTGACTGGCAGGACAGAAGTGGCCGCGAGCAGGACAGAAATCTCAGGAATACTAATAAATTGCTATGGATGCTGGAAGATGCCGATGGCGTAAAAACAGGAACCACCGATGAAGCAGGTCCCTGCTTGGTATCAAGTGCCACCCGCGGCAATCAAAAGTTAATTGCAGTTGTCCTTCATGACCATTCACGATGGTATAATTCAATGCAACTATTAAAATATGGCTTTGATTCCTACGACTTATATGATTACGCCGATGAAAGCACAATCTTGTCATCTGTTCCTGTGGAAAATGGCATGATTGATATGGTTGATGCTGTCATATCCGCCCAAGCCTCTATAGTGGTTAAAGCTGAAGACTATTCCAGCGTAACAGTCGAAGTAGATATACCGGAAAAAATTAAAGCCCCGGTGTACCAGGGCCAAAAAGTCGGTGAAATTATTTTTTTTGTGCGGGACAAAGCGGTTAAAGCCGTTGACGTAGTTGCCGCGAAAGATATCGAAGAACATACCTACAGCAGGATTTTCATGGGGCATTTATTACAGATGTTCCGGGCACTTTCCGGATGGGGTGTACTATAATAGAAATTGTCCTTAGTTATGGCTTCCGGTAGAAAAATGGCAAATAGTGCTGAAAACCAATTTCCCGGAAATTCAAAATAGCTTCAGTGCCGCCGACAAATAACACGCCGCCCGGTTTCAGCGCCGCCAGGAAGCGGCGATAGAGAACATCTTTAGCTTCCTCGGTAAAATAAATTACTACATTACGGCACAAGATTAAGTCAAAACCTGTTTCAAACTTATCCAGCAACAGGTTATGCCGCTGAAATTCAACCCTGGATTTTATATCTTCGCTGATAGTATAGGTACCCTCAGCCTGTTTAAAATATTTCGATTCTCTGGAAGAGGGAATATTTTTAAACTCGTTGGCGGTATAAATTCCTTTTTTGGCTTTGGCCAGCATTTCTACATCCAGGTCGGTAGCTAAGATGCGATGCCTGATATTTGGCGTCAGGTCATTTAAAATCATTGCCAGTGAATATGGTTCGGCGCCAATTGAACAACCGGCACTCCAAATATTTAATTTAGGACTTTTAGCCAGCAATTCAGGTAATACTTTGGTCTCAAGCTCAACAAACTTTTCCGGTGTCCGGAAAAACTCAGTGACGTTAATTGTCAAATAGTCGATAAAATCCTTATACAACTGCGAGTTACTGTCAATTAACTGAAAGAATCCCATAAAGGTATTCACCCCGTGACGAGTCATCAGATTATTGATCCGACGCTGCATCTGGGCCGGTTTATAATCATTCAGATTTATTCCTGATTTGGCATTTAATTTTTGCTTAAACGTCTCCCAGTCCGCATCATTCATCTATAGTGACCTCCAATTCAGTAAATCATTCTGTATACTATATCGTTATATTCGACAGTGATATTTAAATCTCCTACAAAAAAAACACCTAAGTCTTTTAACTTAGGTGTTTTTTCGACAAAATTTTCTATTATATAAGTTTTCCTAACTCCGTATATTCCATATTTAGTGCTTCAGCAACTGCTTGGAAAGTCAGTTTGCCATCAAGCACATTAATGCCTTTGGCGAGGCCGGGGTCATCTTTAATGGCTTGCCGCCATCCTTTGTTCGCTATATTGAGTGCATAAGGCAAAGTTGCATTGGTAAGAGCAAAAGTTGAGGTGCGGGCAACAGCGCCAGGCATGTTGGCTACCGAATAATGTACTACCCCATATTTAGTATAAGTTGGTTCGCTGTGAGTAGTTACACGGTCAATAGTAGCAATCGAGCCGCCTTGGTCGATGGCAACATCAACGATAACAGAGCCTGGTTCCATAGCTTTAACCATTTCTTCAGTCACCAGTTTAGGTGTTTTCGCGCCAGGCACTAACACAGCTCCTATTAACAAGTCGGCCTTTTTTACCCAACTGGCAATATTATAACTGTTGGACATAATAGTCACTACTCTGCCGCCGAAAATATCATCAAGATAAACGAGACGTTCCTGTGACTTATCAATAATAGTAACACATGCCCCCATGCCGACAGCCATTTTGGCAGCATTAGTACCAACAATTCCGCCACCGATAATAACTACTTGGGCCGGCTCCACACCGGGCACGCCTCCTAGCAAAATCCCTTTGCCGCCTTCGGGTTTTTCAAGAAACTGAGCACCGATTTGCACTGCCATGCGGCCGGCCACTTCGCTCATGGGAGCCAGGAGCGGCAGAGTGTCGTGAGGCCCTACAATGGTTTCATAAGCAATACCTACAACTTTTTTCGCCAGCAAAGCCCTGGTCAGTTCAGGTTCCGGAGCAAGGTGCAAATAGGTAAACAAAATTTGTCCCTCATGAAACATATCGTATTCAGGAGCCAGCGGTTCTTTCACTTTAATAATCATTTCGGACTTATCAAACAGTTCTTGTTTATTACAGATAATTGTACCGCCAGCTTTTGCATAACTTTCGTCAGAAAAACCACTGCCTATGCCGGCACTTTTTTCAACAAGCACGGTATGCCCTGCCTTGCTCAACGCCTCTGTACCCGCCGGAGTCAGACCAACCCGGTTTTCGTTATTCTTAATCTCCTTTATCACGCCAATAATCATAGCAAAATACCTCCCAAAATTTATTTTATATTATGTAATAGTTTATGATCCTGTAACTACTTAATGCAATTGGCGTGCCAAAGATTAAAAAGACAACACTAAAAGATAAAAAATGGATACGGCTAACCACGGAGTACGCGGAGGACACAGAGGGTTATTATCAATACTCTTATTCCCCGCGAGATAAATATCGAGCCGTTCCACTCCGTGTACTCCGCGTACTCCGTGGTTCAAAAATACTAGCACCAACTGGCTACGACTAAGAACTTATACTTTCCGATATTATAAAAAAAAGCCTCCAAAATCAGATTTTGGAAACTTTTATTTACATTCTTGGTTGTTTTGGTTTCCGTCTGGAAACTTTTCATTCCATATATAAGCGTGGCACCCTTTTGCCAACCATGCAGACAATTTCATAATTAATTGTCCCCATATGGGCGGCCACTTCTTCCACCGGCAGTTCCGGTCCGCCAAACAAAAGCGCCTGATCGCCCGGCACCACGCCCGGGATATGAGTGACATCAGCCATACATTGATCCATGCATACTCGCCCGACAAGCGGCGCACGCTCCCCCCGTATCAGTACATCGGCTTTGCCAGCCATCAGGCGTGTCCATCCATCAGCGTACCCAACCGGCAAAGTGGCAATACGGCTATATTTGTTGGTAAAATAAGTCCGTCCATAACTAATAGGTACTTCCGGCGGCACTTCCTTCACATAACCCACCTGCGCCTTAAATTTCATTACCGGCCGAAGTTCTATTCTTTTCTCGACTTCTTCCGAAGGCCACAAGCCATACAAAATAATACCTGGCCGCACCATATCCAAATGCATGTGCGGCAATTCAACAGTTGCGGCACTGTTGGCGATATGGCGGATGGGAACCTTTATACCTCGTTGGGCAATACTGGCCAGTGCTTCTTGAAAACGGTCAAACTGTTCATAAGTAAAGGTTTTATCACGACTATCCGCAGTAGCAAAGTGAGAAAAAACTCCTTCTATTTCTATACCCGGAAGGGCGGCAACTGCTGCGGCAAATTGACCGGCATCTTCAGGACTAATGCCAATTCTGCCCATTCCTGTATCTATTTTCAGATGTACTTTTACTATTCGTCCCGCCGTTGTTGCCGCCTGGGACAAAGCTTGAGCCGTATCCATGGAGAATATTGTCTGGGTTACATTATGGGCCACAACTAAAGCGGCCTGTTCCGGCGGAGTAAAACCTAAAATGAGGACAGGTATAGTAAAACCAGCTTTTCTAAGCTCTATTGCCTCGTTCATAATAGCTACCGCCAACCGGTCAGCGCCAGACTGCAAAGCTGTTCTGGCTACAGGCAACACCCCATGTCCGTAAGCATCCGCCTTGACCGCGGCACAAAAGCTGACTCCAGGTTGTAAAAGTCCTTTAATCTGACGGACGTTATGAGCTAATGCCGCTAAATCAATTTCCGCCCATACCGGTCGTTCAAACATGCGAATTCCTCCTGTCAATCAACAGTTCCGTTTAAGTAAAAAGCTAAATACAGTAAAATAAGTGGCACTTTTTATGCCACTATCATAGTGTATTCCGCTAAGGTGCAGCTTGCACCATTTTTCTTTCGGCCTTAGCACGTTCATATTCAACAATCAATCTATCAAGACACGTACTGAGTTCAGCCACCTCAAGATCAGCTAAATTCCCACGCTTTTCCAGAACAAGTTGGTGCAATCGAGTGCGCAATTGTTCAATTTCCCACCGTCTTTGATCAAAGTCGGACATTTTAAATCTCCTTTGTTCTTTTCTTAGTTATTTGTGCCTTAAGCCAGTCAAACCACAAATCAAGTCCCTCGCCTGTACGGCAGGAAGCCTCGATCAGTATAATCTGCGGATTAATGCTCTGAATATCATTGACTGCAGCAACCATATCAAAACCGGTATATGGCAGCAAATCAACCTTATTTAAAATTGCAACACCCGATTCTTTAAATATCAGCGGGTACTTTAACGGCTTATCCTCACCTTCGGTGATGCTCAACACGACAGCCTTTGCGTCTTCACCGATATCGAATTCAGCAGGACAGACCAAATTGCCCACATTCTCAATGATCAGCAAGTCCAGCTCAGTCAGCGGTAAACTACTAAGGGCATTATATACCATATTGGCGTCAAGATGACAACCCCCGGCGGTATTTATCTGTACAACAGGTACACCATGTTGCTCGATACGTTCAGCATCTTTGGAGGTAAATAAATCGCCCTCGATTACTGCCATCCGGATATCATTGCGCAAGGCACTGATAGTGCGCTCCAGTACTGACGTTTTTCCCGAGCCCGGAGATCCCAGCATATTTAAAGCAAATACTTTATGATATGCCAGTTTTTCCTTTACCTGACAGGCAATCTGACTGTTTCTATCCAAAATATTAGTCATAACCTTAACTTCCATGGATATTCATTCCACCTCCAGATGTTCCACCATAAGTTCCCGTCCGGATAATATTTCAACACCCGGGGATCCGCATAATGGACATACAAAACAAAACTGCTGAATGCTAAATTCGTGACCGCAACCATTACATCGCCCCGTCAGCGGTACAATAGTAACATCCAGTTTAGCCCCATCAGCCGGTGATCCGGCAGCCAGCGCGCTAAAACAAAAGGCTAATGATTCAGGTTCCACTTGCGTCATCCGACCTACCAGTAGTTTTATGCTCAGTACTTTGGCAGCGTTGTGCCTTATGGCAGCATCCACAGCAATATCTAAAATACCTTGAGCAATAGCCATTTCATGCATGCACGCCACCCCGTTGAATATAACCATAGGCAGCAAGTATATCCCTCTACCGCAAGCCAATGGTAATTACTGTGTTTCTAAACACATTCTGATATGGGAATTCCTTCCGATTCATGTATATATTATTTTCGTTTAGAATTCCATATTTCCTGCCGGGAATAATCATTTCTAAAATTTCTATTTCTTAAAATTTCTTTCTAAACATCCCACTATTTAACATAACTATATAAGCATAAGTGTTTCCTATTTTGCTGATAATATTAACACCACAACATCAAGGAGGTGATAATTGTGGCCAGAAGTAATAAACCGGTAAATCCGGCAGCTGAGAATGCTCTTGACCGTATGAAATTTGAAATAGCGTCTGAGTTGGGCATTGCCGAAACAGTACGCAATCAAGGGTGGGCAACCATGACCTCCGCTGACTGCGGTCGCGTAGGCGGACACATGGTTCGCAGAATGATTGAGCAGTATGAATCCGGCCTAAGCGGCACTACAACCGCCACCGCTACTACTGCTACCATTACCGGCAGCACTATGCAATAACCTTCTGAATCCCGGGGCGGCTCTGCCGCCCCTTTTTATCGTTTGATCAGAATTTATAATATATTTCTAGATCTTATTACGTTTACGTCCTAATAACTCCCTTAACTCGTCAATATCACGGGTATTAACAATATTCTGCGCAGCCAGCCAGCCTTTACGGGCCACAGCAATTCCATAACGCATATACTCCAGCTCGTTTTCCGTATGAGCATCAGGATTGATTGCAAAAAGCACCCCTCTGTCCCTTGCTATACGGCACCAGCGCCAATCAAGATCCAGCCGGTATGGGCTGGCATTTATTTCTATGATAGTGCCTGTGTCTGCTGCCGCCTGAATTATTGCCTGCATATCCACGGCATAGCCATCTCTGGCAAGTAAAATGCGTCCCGTTGGATGGCCTAGGATGCTTACATAAGGATTTTGCATCGCCTTAATCATGCGGCGCGTTTTTTCAGTCTTACTTTGACGAAAAGCGGAATGTACCGAAGCAATTACGAAATCAAACCGGGCAAGTATTTCGTCAGGATAGTCCAGGGAACCGTCAGGCAAAATATCGCTTTCTATGCCTGATAAAATAGCAACACCGGTATCAACTGAATTTAAACGGTCTATTTCCCTTTGCTGCTTAATTATCTGCTCCGGTTTCAGTCCTCTAGCATACACTGCCGTCTGGCTATGGTCAGTAATACCAAGATACCCC